>CAXUEM010000009.1:23789-24182 GCA_964249885.1 uncultured Hymenobacter sp.
GCCGAGGTCGCGGTAGCTTTTGCCCAGCAGGCGCTTTACCGAGTAAATGGTGTTGGCCGGGTCGGTGAGCAGGAACTCGCGGGCGACCTCGCCGACGAGCAAGTCGCCGTCCCCGGCCGGGAAGTGAATAACCGAGGGCACGATGGTGCCGCGGCCCAGGTCGTTGATGGCGGCGGGCTGGCGGGTGTCGGGGTGCACGTAGGCCACCAGCGAGTTGGTAGTGCCCAGGTCGATGCCCACAATCAGCTCTTCCTGCTGCAGGGCGCCGGTGGCGAGGTTGATGGCGACTTTGGCCATAGAATTTTGCGAAAAATTAGGATGGCCGCTCAGGGCGGCCTACGGGCTGAAACCGCAGCTGTTGCGGCGTGCTGCGGACGCACAAAAGTACGTCGG
>CAXUEM010000010.1:0-533 GCA_964249885.1 uncultured Hymenobacter sp.
GGGTAGCTGGTGGCAGGGTGGTCGTCGAGCAGGAAGGTATCGAAGCCGTTGGTGTAGAACACCACGGGGCGCTGGCCGTGCATTTGGGTCAGCGCATCGGCGTAGAGCGTGGCCTGGTGGCGGCCCTGGCGGGCATCGCGCAGGGTGCGCTTGGCTTCCACCACGGCCAGGGGCAGGCCGTCGTCGTCCCAGAGCACGTAGTCGGCATAGCCGGTGCCGCTGGGGTTGGTGCTGGTGGGCATGCCCGTGAGCGGGTACTCGGCCACGCGGGGGCCGGCGGGGTTCCAGCCGGCTTCGCGCAGCAGCAGGTCGATGTAGCGGCGGCGGGTTTCGGCCTCCGAGATGGCCGGAGCGGGCAGAGGCTGCGGCTGGGCGGCGTTGTGCGCTTTCACTTCCTGCACTTCGGCCAGGCGGGCCTGCAGCTCCGCCAGTGCCTGGGCGCTGGCGGCTAGCTCGTCGTTTCTGCGGTCCAGCTCCTGCTGCTGGGCATGGTAGGCCGCTTCAAGGCGCTGGGCTTCGGCCAGGGTGGCATC
>CAXUEM010000010.1:543-21297 GCA_964249885.1 uncultured Hymenobacter sp.
CCAGCACGCCGTGCAGCAGGCGCAGGCCGGCAAAGGCTTCGTCGGCGGTGGGGCTTACTTTGGCGTGGGCCGCCTGGTTGCCGGCCTTGCGAATGAGGTTGGTGCCCTGCCAGCGCTGGGAGCCGAGCAGGTTGCGAAACGAGGACTCGTGCAGCAGGGCCGCCAGGTTGTCCTGGTAAGGCAGCGTCAGGCTGCTGTCATTATCATAAAGCCAGCGCACGGCGTTTTCCAGCGCGATGCGGCTGCTCAGGGCCGCCAGGCGCGGGGCGCTCCACACGTGCTGCTCGGCCTCCTGAGCGGGCTGGCAGAGGTCGGGCCAATGGGCGGCCAGAAACGCGAAGTTGGAGCGGGGGGTAAGAGCGGGCATAGCCAGGGCAGCAGGGTAGAACGGTAGCCAGAAGCCAGGCGACCGCGAAGCCGGCTTAGCCTGGGCAATAGTAAGAAACGCCGGCAATATGCACCAATTACCCCGCTGCTTAGCTGCCACGGGCGCGGCCGGCCAGCCTATGGCCCCGAAACCAAATTGCCCTGAAACGAGGGGCCCTGGGCGCTACCGATACCGACGGTAATTGGCCGGCTTGCGCCAGAAGTCGAAGCAGCGCGCCATCTCCATTTCGCCGAACAAATCGGCCTGCAGCCGCTTTGCCGTGCCGAAATTCAACGATTCGGCGAGGTTGTAGAAGCCGGTGCTGGGCAGGCGGGTATCGGCCAGCACCGCTACCACGCTCAGCAATGGGCGGCCCTCGTCGTGCTCGTCACTGCTGATGTCGCCGAGAATGCGGCCCAGTTCGGCACGGTCGTGGGCAAGGGCCAGGTCCAGGCCGAGCCCGCACCGAGTGTTCAACTCGGAGTACGTAACGGTTTTGCTAGTACTGGCTACGTCAATCAGGTAGGCGCGGACGGTGGCGTGCATGACGTCAGGTGATGGCGGGTTTATCAATCAACTCGCGCGTGGCTCGCACAATACGCGCGAATTTAACTGGTCATGAGATGTCAGTTCTCCAGCACTTGGTGGTCGTCGCTGGCGGCGCAGTGCCGAAACAGATTGAGGTGTTGGTTTTGGTGGGCCATGCTTGGTGGCTTAGGGTGAGAAAAACTAGGGCCGGCCGCTACTTGTGCACGAGCAAATAACGCAGCAGCACCTTCGACAGCGTGATGCTGGCCGCCTCATGTTTGAGAAAGGTGAGCGCGCCCGGCGTGGGGTCGGTAAACAGCTCGGCTTGCAGGCGCTGGCCGAGGCGCTGCCGCAGCCGGTGCCGGGCTGCCGTGGCGGGCACCAGTCGGTGCTGCAGGTCGGCCAGCGGGTCGGGCGCGGCCGGTTTTTGCGCGGGCCGGAATTTCGGCCGCAGCACCTGGGGCGGCGCGGGGGTGCCCGGCTCGGCCGACGAGTAGCGGCGCGCCCGGTTGACGCGTTCCAATTCGGCCTCCCACCGGGCTACCGGCGGCGAGCCGGGGCGGCGGGTAGCGGTAGCACGGGCCGGCTGGTCAGCCTCGGTAGCAGTGGCTAGGAAGGCCAGCTCCCGCAACCGCACCTGCTCCAACGCCCGCGTGGCGGCGGCATCCAGCACCCATCGGGCCTGGGTTTCTTCAGTGGGCAGCGGCTTTAGCTGGTAGCGGTCCGTTACATCGGCAGTCAGGTACAGGCTGAAAGCGTGCCGGAACTGGCGCAGCAAACCGGGGCCCAGCTCTTCCTCGCGGGGGCGCAGCTCGGGCAGCTCGCCGTGGCCGATGGTGATGACCAGCGGATGGTCGTAGCGCATGGCCGAAGAGGCGCGGCGCTGGTCGCTGATGCGGGCCGCGTTCAGGGCTTCGGCCGTCCAGTAGCTGGCCTGTCCGGTGGCCGTGTCGTAGGCCCATACCAGGAGCGGCCTGCGGCCTCCAAAATGCGTGGTGAGCCGTTCGCCGGTCAGCTGGTCGCGGGTGAGCAGCAGGGCCGTCTGGTCGGCCAGGCCCAGGCCGAGGCCACGAAGCTTTTGCGAGTCCCAGAGCAGCGGCAGCACAGCGCACTCCAGGCCGGGCTCGTCGTTTTCGCCTTGTAGTTCCAGGTACTGGTCGTAGAGGCTGGCCTCGTAGCGGTGGCACTGCTGGCGCAGGGCCAGCAGGTAGGCCTTGGCCTGGCGGTAGAGGCCGGTTCGGCGGCTCAAAGGGAGCACCAGGGATGCTTCGCGGTTGCCACCGCCCAGGGCAAACGCCGTGAAGTTGTGGCTGCCCACCCAAAGCTCGGCTTGCCCGCCGGGCAGGTCGAAGAGCAACAGCTTGGTATGCAGCAAGTGCCGGTTGAGCCCCAGCTCCGACGAGCCGGCCACCTTTCGCAGAAACAAGTACAGCTCGGTGGCTCCCGCTTCGTGAAACGCCCGCAGCCGCTCGACCCGCGTTCCGCCGCGGGCGCTGCCGTGCATATCGACGCAGCAAAACGAGGGGGCCCGGCCCAGCAGCTGTTGAAGCCGGGGGGTGAGGTAGCCGGGGGCTATGGTCCAGAAGTCCACGCTGGCATAGAGGGCGGTAGCCACGTCGAGGCTTTGGTCGAGGCGGGCGATGATGGACCGTTCGGCGAGCGTGTCCCACTGTAAAGGCAATAATTCGGCTTTTAGCGTCGGCATAGGTCGTTAATCGGCCGCCGCCCTGCCCAACTCGCCCCGAAACGCCCGTTGCAACAAGCTCTGAAACAGGGCCTCCGAGTGCGCCTGCTGCTGCTGCACGGCGGCTTTCTGCAACTCAATTTGCGCCACGATGGCGGCGAATTTCTGCTGAAGCGGCAGCGGCGGCAGAAGCACTTGTAACTCTCGAAGTTTCCCTAAGGTAATTTCTCTAAACGTAGCCCCTTTAACCTGCTTTTGAATCCAATTCTGTGCAAATGGGCTTTGAAGAAAATAATATAGGTATTCAGTAAGGGTTTCATGGCCCGGTGAAATTCTAGCCGTGCCTTGCGTGAGGTTCGCGCCATGCAACACATCAGGCACAATTGCCATCGTCCCAACCGTGGCTCTAATACTCATTACAATATCACCAGTTGCTATAGCGGAACGCCGATAATTATAGGCAATTTCCTTACTAGTTTTATTAAGTCCCTCAGCAAGAATTTTACCATTCTTTATGTCACCAGTCTTGATGTAAGGAACGCCAGTTTCTACATGAGGTCCAGCCTGTACGATGCCATATGTCACAATCTTATCTGGCTTCACAACGTCACTTAGTGCCTTCACCGGCCACTCTTTCTCATTCCGCACGGGGTCGCCAAACAGCTCTACAAACACCGCCTGCACCAGCGCGTCATAGTGTGCCAGCAGTTGCCGGTCTTGCTGCCGCAGGTGGTCGGCTTGGTCGAGCACACGGGCAATGTACTGCTGCTCAGCGAGGGGCGGCAGGGAAAATTTTAGCTTCTTGAAATTGGAAACCGCAAAGCTGCATTGATTCACCGACTGGTTAGCAATGCTCAAAAGTTGCTTGCGAAAGCCGGGCGAACGCAGCAAGTAAACTGTAAACTTTGGGCAAAGCTTGTCCGACTTAGCGCGTAAACACAGCAAATTCATCCCATGAATTAGCGCTTCCGGCTCACCCTCATAGATAGCACACTTGCCCAGATGTTTCAGGCTGTTGATGTGTGAAATCAAGATATCATCTACATTCAGCAGGTAGTCCTTAACTCTTGCCAAGCTCTCAATTCCAGCATATCCGCACCGATTAGCGTCTATGTTTCCAAGAGCTATTGTTTCGATGCGCGTAATTGGAAGCCCGCCACTTTGGTCATCTTGTTTAATAGAATAGCCATTTCGTACAAACTCACAAACAGTACCTAATTCCACTTTTTGCCAGGTCTTCATCCCAATAATTCCTCAAGCTGTAAAAGAGACTGCTGGCGCTCGGCATCGAGGGCGCGGATGGCGGCCAGGATGGTGTGGGGCTCATCGTGTTGCACCGCGGCGTGCACGGTTTCGCGGTAGCGGTTGATGCTCAGGTCGTAGCCCTGGGTGCGGATGTCGGCCACGGGCACCACAAACGACTGCTCGGTGCGGGCGCGGGCGCGCTCGGTGGGGTCGTAGCGCAGGTGCCAGCGGGCCACCACGTCGGGGATGTCGTTGGTGCCGGGCCTGGCGGGGTCGAGGGGCGTGCGCTTGTCGTCGAGGGAGTAGCCATCGGCCCGCATGTCGTAGAACCACACCCCGTCGGTGCCGCCCGAGCTGGTTTTGGTGAACAGCAGCACCGCCGTGCTCACCCCCGCGTAGGGCTTGAACACACCGCTCGGCATCGACACCACCCCGTCAAGCCTCTGCCCTTCGATGAGCGCCTTGCGCATGGCCACGTGGGCCTTGCTGCTGCCGAAGAGCACACCATCGGGCACAATCACGGCCGCCCGGCCGCCGGTTTTCAGCATCCGCAGCATCAGGGCCAGAAACAGCAGCTCCGTCTTCTTGGTATCCACCACGCGGCTCAGGCCCTTCTCTACGGTTTCTTTGTCGAGCGAGCCTTTGAAGGGCGGGTTGGCCAGCGCCAGCGTGTAGGCTTCGCGGACGCCGGCGTTGGCCTCGCTCAGCGCATCCCGAAAGTGCAGCCGCGGGTTCTCGATGCCGTGCAGCAGCAGGTTCATGGCCCCGATGCGCACCATCGACGCATCAAACTCCATCCCGTTGAAGGCCCGGTTCTGGTAGTGCTCGGCCACCTCGCGGCGGTTGAGCACGTCGGGGTAGTGCTCGCGCAGGTACTCGCCCGCTTCTACCAGAAAGCCGCAGGTGCCCGCCGAGGGGTCGCACATCGTGTCCTGCGGCGTGGGATGCGTCATTTCCACCATCATCCGGATGATGTGGCGCGGGGTGCGAAACTGCCCGGCCCGCCCCGCCGTGGTCAGCTTGCTGAGCAGGTACTCGTAGAGGTCGCCTTTCGTGTCGCGGTCGCTCATGTCGATGGCCGCCAGCATGGTTACGGCCCGCTCCAGCAGGTTGGGTGTGCCAATCACGAAGGTGGCATCCTTCATGCGTTCGGCAAACACCGTGTCCACCCCGCCCGCCTGTTTCATAAACGGGAATACCTGCTGGCTTACCACCTGCAGCATGGTGTCAGCATCCAGCTCTTTGAAGCGGCTCCAGCGCAGCTGCTGCTGGTCGGGCCCGAAAATGGGATTCTCCACCACGCCGCCATTGGTGTGGCGGGCCTTGGCCTCGCGTCCGGTTTGCAGCTCGTCGAGCCGCCGGATAAAGAGCAGGTAAGTAATTTGTTCGATAACGGTGAGCGGGTTCGTGATACCTCCGTTGGCGAAGGCATCCCACACCCGGTCCACCTGGTTGCGCAGGTCGCCGGTAAGCATAATTCTTAAAAAGTACTCCGCTGTCAAACGCGGTGAGCCGAAGGTACTAAGCAAGGCGAGATGAGCACTCATGCGGGCGCAACCCGCCCAGCCGGTTAAACAGCAGCGGCCTGTTTGTGCTGTTCCAAGTGCTTAGCCACCACCCGTACATCAATGTCCAGTAGCTGAGCAGCTTGCCGCTTCACCCCTCCACACTGGGCCACCACCTGGGCTACGTGCGCGGCTGCCGCAGCTGCCAGCGTTAGCGAAGTAGCCCCTCCTACCCCACCTGCGCGGACGTGCAGGCGGCGCGGCAGGTCGGCGGGTAGTATCAATTGGCCCGGCTCGCTAAACACATACAGGGTTTCGACCAGGTTTTCCAGCTCGCGCACGTTGCCGGGAAAGGGATAGTCCAGGAGCTGTTGCCGGGTGGCGGGGGCTAGCTCGAGCGGCACGGTCCGGTGCAAGCTCGCTTGCTTTTGACGAATGAAAAAGTCAAGCAGCTGTTCGCGCTCCCCCGGCGGCAGCTCGCGCAGGGCAGGCAGTTCTAATTCGGCCACGGCCAAACGGTAGTAAAGGTCCCAGCGGAACCGGCCCTGCTGGCAGCGTTCCAGCAAGTCGGCGTGGGTGGCCGCCACTACCCGCACGTCTACCTGCCGCGGCTGCCCGCCCAGAGGCTGAATCTCGCCCGTTTGCACCACCCGCAGCAGGACCGCCTGCAGGGCCGGGGAAATATCGCCGATTTCGTCCAGTAAGATAGTGCCACCGTGCGCCTGCTCAAACAGCCCCTGGGTATCCTTGTCCGCGCCGGTGAAAGCGCCTTTCACGTAGCCAAAAAGGCGACTTTCGAGCACCGACTCCGTAAGGGCTGCGCAGTTGATGGCCAGAAAAAGCTGGTGGCGGCGGGCCGACTGCTCGTGCACCGTGCGGGCTAGATGCTCCTTCCCGGTACCGCTTTCGCCCCGCACCAGCACCGTTACTTTATCGGCTCCCGCAACTTTGGCCGCCAAGCCATACACCCGCCGCAAGCCCGGAAGCAGCAAAAACGTAGCGGGCGTAGCCGGCGGCGGGGTTTCCGCCGGGGCTGTACTGCGCCGGGCGGGCCGCAGAGCCTGAGCCGAGCCCGCCGTGCGGTACGCCACCTGCTGTTCCCGCACAATGGCCGTCATGGGCACCGCCGACTGAGTTACGTCCAGCGCTAGCAGGCTGGGTTGGCCGTCAGGGCTGAATCTACCTTCCCGAGTCTGCACCAAATGCGTATTCAGCCCAAGCGTAGTATGCGCGATAAACCAGCTGAGCTGCATAATGCTCGTGCCGGGCGAGAAATAAAGCGTCAGCTCGTGTTCGCGATGTCGCAGCAGCCAGGTTTCAATCTTACTTTTTACCTCGGCCAGGCTGATAACGTCGCGCACCTCCAGCAATTCTACTTGCACCGCCCGCCCCGGATGCTGACTACGCAATAAGGTAGCTAGGTGCTCTGTCTGTAACTCTTGCCGGGGGTTGGCATACAGCAGCACATGTTTATCGTAGCCACCGGCCGCGTAGAAATGCTGATGAAATTGCACCGTAGGGCCGCTTTCATTAATATCCGAGGGTACCTTCTGCTCAGCAGTATAAATAAAGTCGTGGCTATAGGCAATCCAGGAAACAAGTAGGTGAGCCATGAATGAGGAAGCGACTTATGGTACTGGACTTGGTAACAGATGCGAAACTTACTGTTGTGAGGTCACTTAATTGCTCTTGCAGATGCACGTAACAAACCCACTAAGAGGGAGTAGCGTGAAGATAGCGTTATGTTTTGTTCTAAATTTCGTGCTGTTTATACTACTGATTTAACCAATACTAAATGGTAATTGATTGAACCTTAAGTGTGCATCAGTTGCCTTTGTCGGCCGCCGCTGCACAGTAAGCGCGAGCTACTTAACGCCAATCTCTATCAACTGCGGGCCGGCAGGGCTTGTCCCCTCTGCTGCCGCATGACCTGCGGCCCTGGCGCACGGCATATAAACAGTTCGAGGCCTAGCGCGAGGACAGCATCAGGGACCGCCTACTCGAAAGTCTGCGTCAACAACTGAGTCAATTCACCCGAGAGGCTGAATCCACGGTCAGAGCCATCGACTCGTAACCCTTACGCACGGGCGGTAAAGGGGGGCTATCACAGTTACGATGCGGCGCCGTCCAACACTGGTATGCTGTCGCTTGCCGCCAATTTGATTGTTAAGGCCAACGCAAGTTTTTCCAAAGATATGACTCACAATAGCACTAGCATTCGCTCGATTTCCTCAGCAACTTTCGCTTTGCTGGTTCATAACCTTAGCCCGCTGGCCCATTACTTAGCGACCGCATTAGGTCAACACTTCTCAAAGCGAGTCAAGAGCCAGCTTTCATTGTTCGTAGACCTTAACTAGAAGAAGTAGCCCGCTTCTTCTAGTTAAGGTCTACGCCGCCCTGGCAACAGTTGAACCAGAAGCCCTCGCAGTAGGTAGAGGGGAGCGACTTGCAGTTGATTGCTGCATCTTAAAACTGGTGTCAGTCTCTCCACCGTTAAACGCTACCATGAGTAACTGCAGAACGCGCTTACCTAATTGACGACTGCTTGTAAGAGCTTAGCGGAATTCTATCCCCCGTTGCTATAAGAAGGCCTGTCTGCTAAAGTTGATTTATCCCCAACCAGGGTCTACCGGGTCCACGTCCGCATACTGCTTGTTGGTATCAAAGAAGCGTTTGAGGGCCTGGTTCAACACGTCGGTGGTCTGTGCCCCGCCGGGCTTGTTGGCCTGGTAGTTAGCGAGGCGGCGTTTGTTGTCGCTCGTTATCGTGGACGTGAACGTATGCTTTTTCTCCGTGCCCTCCTTTTTCGGCGCGGCATCCTGGGGTGTGGTCAGCTTCTTGAAGGAACCCGTTGCAGGCACCTTCACCTTCTTATCATCATACAGGGCGCTGATGGCATTCTCTTCGTTGTCTTGGTCGGTATACATAAGGGAGGGTTAAAATCAGCCACCAATCGCCCATCAATCCGTGATGTAATTTCAAACTGTCTTCCACATGTGTCAGCTTTGTCTACGCCACCTCGTGGACTGTTGTGATTCTTCGAATAGGGCCAGGTAGAGTGTACCAACGCTTGGTTGATGAGATAATTCTTTGACCTCCTGCGGCCAGTGCTCCAATAGGCGAGGTTGTCCAAGCCTATTTTGTTGGCTTCGCTGAAGTCGGTGGGATGGGATGCACGTAAGGGAAGCCCTTGCGGCCCCCGCCCGAAGCAAGCGGAGGCTCTCCTTTGTGAACGATGGTCTTGGCATCTGTTCCCCGGCGAATACTAACTTCTATCTCAATAGGCGCTTGGTTGTCGTCAATGCCCATCGCCTTGGTGACGAGGTGAGCGAGAAGTGGGATGTCGGTTTGCTCAGAGGGTAAAATGGGGGCATTATCCCAGCTTATGCTCGGTTAGAAGGGCAATTTACATCTTTTTTGTAGACTATAGACAACAACAAGGGCCTACTGGGGGCCAGTAGCTTGCCGCCATAATGAGCGGCGAACCAATCAAAGCGTTTGGACTGGTTATCAATCAGATGCGCAAGGAGATTGGGCTATCCCAGGAAGCGCTAGCGGATGAGGCAAGCTTGGACCGCACCTTCATCTCCCAATTAGAGACGGGGACCAAGCAGCCATCGCTTACTACCATTTTTCGCCTAGCTGAGGCCTTGCGGGTAAATGCATCGGACTTGCTTCGGCGGGTGGAAGCCAGTCTTAGCTCGAATAAAAGGGCTTGAAGGAACGGTCGGCACGGCCAGAGCAGTCCCGATAATCCGGCGCCAACAGCGCGGCCGTTGACCAATCGGTAGTAGTAACCGTACGCCGGCGTGTCACTGGGAGGAGTGCCTCTCACCCGGATTTTAGGTTTTTATCGCTGCTGCAACGGATAGATTTACTGGCTATGCCATTCAACCATCGGAGCACTTTTACGCGTTCTGTGTGGCTGCCTCACAGACTTCGGTACGCGTGCACTGGACTCGCTGCAGCTCAGCCTTTGTTGAAATCATTGTTGTGCCCAATAGCGCAGACGCCGAGCATCTCAATTCCCTTGTCAACGCCCCGCTAGGCCAGCAAGTTACGCGTCAGCGCCCCTGCGCTGCCCCACGGCCTAGCATCGTTTTGTGCTAAGCAAAAAGGCCCCTGCACTCGCCAGTTCCTAAAAGGGAAATGCGGGGTCTCAACTTCTTCCAGAAGCTTCCATCAACAATCCTTGGCAAGTCCGTTGGCGGGCTGATGCTCATGCCCATTGGAGGCTGGCCAGGCCATGAGCTGCGTTCATGCAGCGGTAGCAGAAATGCCGGTGAGGCTAGTCATCTGCTAGCGGAAATGCCTGCATATCTTCGAGGCCTTGTACGGTAATGCATTCGCCCCCCGTCTGGATGGCATGAATTGCTGCTAGCTTTAGCAGACGTCCCAACCGGCCAATGCTCCCCTTGCTTAGTTCCAACAGCTTAAAAGCCAAAGCAGGGTCTATCAAGTTGGAAGGCTTTTGCAAGGGCAAGATGCGCTCGAAGCTCGCCAGTAACCGCACGTACTCCTGATTCATTGACCACATCGGAAGGCGGGCCACCTCAAATCGCCGCCCAATCTGTTCATCCAAGCAAATCGCGTTGTGGGCCGACTCAACCCCGGCCGGCGCAGACGATGGGGATGGGCAAACCATTCAGCAGCGACTTGAGCCCCACTAAAAAGCTTCGCTGTTGCATGGCGCTGCCCACGAGGATGTGGTGTATCTCGTCGATGAATATCATTTGGACATTGTTCGCCTTCAACACGTTGAACAGCTGAAACCGCCTATCTTCTGTGCTGGCTCGTGGAGGGTAAGAAGAGTGTAGGGCCTTTAGCATAGCCTCGTACAAAGCGCTTTCTTTGGGGCCATTGGCCAGTTCGAGCAAGAGGAGCGGGTGGCCCTGACTGGACGGAGGGTTGGCCTTTGCATAATGCCGCATGACCGAAGTTTTACCGCTTCCGGGCTCTCCTATGATTAACAAGTTCTTCGCGTCTTTGTCCACAAGGGGGCCATGATGCATCTGGCCTAAATGCACCAGAATGCGCTGCGCTTGCGTGTGGCCAATCCATTTCTCTCTGGTTAGCGCGGCAATGCGCTCATTGACTGGCTTATTCAGCCACCCCGCGGCCTCAGGAGTAAGATGTTCCATCGTCCAGGTTTTCAAAAGGCGTTACATCGGGAAAAAAAGGCACCAGCAGCGCCGGGGCAGGCACGTGGGTGGCTGGTGGTGGCGCCGCGGGGGGGGATACCGAAACAGGCAGGGCGCCGCTTTGCAAATCCGGCACCGGGCCATTCCCCGGCGGCAGGCCTGCCTCTAGACGCCCGTGGAGCAAGCGCCGGGCTGCTTTCGTCATCCTTCCCGTCTTGCGCACGGCAGCCAGTTCAATGTCGGCCAGGCGAGCCAACCCGTTAAAAATTGTCTCTTCTGTAATGCGCTTCCGGTCAGGATTCGTCGCCAACAGCTGGCGCACGATTTCGCGTTGCTCCCACAGCGAAATCCGCGGGCGTTTCAGGTCCGCGAGGGGTACCCGGTGGTATATCTTCGTGGTGGGATGCAGGAAAAAGATACACCGTAGGTCCTGCGGGTCGTATTTGAAGATGAAGCGACGCGGGCCGTTGGCATCCCGGCTGCCAATGAACGGCCGGAGTATTTCCGCGTAATAGTTAAACCGGTTGATACGCACCCCGCTGCGCTGAATGGTTCGTTCCTGCAAGGGCATAAAGTCATAACGCACTTGCTTTTCATCCAGAAAACGGTCGGGAAGCTTGGTGGGGCGGTCAGCATTGCCCAAAAGGCCTTGTTGATAACGCTCATAGGGGCTCATTCCCAACGCGCTGTGCTCCCGGTGATGATACACGTTGGTGATGAAGGTCGCCAACCACCGTTTGAGTTCGGGTAGGGAAAAGGTCGCCTTTTGGAGCATGACCAATCGGCGCCCACGCGGGCGAAGAACCATGGCCCCGGGCAAGCGGCGGATATGAAATTTAAGGGTTCGGATTAAGCGCTCAACATAGCCGCCGTACTCAGGGCGTTTCGGTGGCCGGTACATGAGCTTAATGCCGTAACGTTCGCAGCCTCGTTGCAGCATCTCGCCATGAAATTCTTTGGCATTGTCTAGATGCAACGTTTCCATGACCCCCCAACAGGGCCACACCCCTTCCACGTGGTTATCGCTTAACCAAGTTTCTTTCGGCAGTATGGCGTGCGCCAGGCACAGGCCCGTACCCCCGGCGCCGGGTTCTTCGAACCCCAGGTAAAACCCAACCACCATCCGGGAGTAGACATCCGTGGCAAGGGTTAGCCAGGGACGGCTCATCTTCTGACGGGTGTCTTCGTGTACCAGCACGATGTTCAGCAGCGCATGGTCGAGTTGCACAACCGCAAGCGGGTACTCGGCTTTCAGGGTGTTGGGGCGCGTGTGGGCAAATCGTTCCTTTGCCGAACGGGCGCCCATCCGCGTTGCTTCCACTTCTTCGGGTTGAATCTGGTTCAAGCGCAGACGCAGCGTATTCAGCGCGGGCAAGGGCAACGGGGAGCCGTAAAACCGACGGGTTAACTCCTCGTAAACATGCACAGGCGATTTACCTTGCCCGGTCTTGTAGTGCAGCTTAATAATGTCTTGCACAACGGCTTCCACTTCGGGGGCCAGTCGGGAAACACCTGCGCCGCCCGACCGTTGCTTCTCCACTAGCGCGAGCACAGAACCCCCGCGGTTGTAGGCCCGCAACCACCTCCGGAGGGTCGAACACCCAACGCCGTGCGTAGCTGCCACCTCCGCCAATAAAGCAGCCGACGGAATCCTCCCGATAAGGGGTTGTATAATGGCGAGTTTGTGCTGCGCTTTGGCATACGCAGCGTCTGGGATACTGAGGAACACGTCTTTTGCTTCCTTGACCTGCGCGCTGAGGGGGCGGAGGTCTTTGACGGCGAAAAGCCTCCGTTGACGCGTGGCCTCATACTCCCCAAATACCTGCTGCAAGTCCACGATGTGCAGGACGCAAACGATTTGCTTCTGATAAAGCCAGCGGGTGCCTTGAACAATATCGAGGGTTGCCACAGCGGTCCGGAACAATGGGGTGAAACAACTTTGCGGCGCTAAGCTCGTGAGCCAAAAAGGCAACAGATGTTATGAAACAAAAAGGCTTCGGGTGAAATTTGACAACCGCTGAATGCCAACTCTGCTCACGCACTTCTGCCGTACTGCAAACCAGCACCCATCTTCTTCTGCCTTCGTGCTCATTTTCTTCTGCTGCATTATAGAAAAAATAGCCGATTTGTGCTCATTTTCTCCTGCATTTTACAGATGCACCTGTTCCCGTACGGTACAGTTGTCAGAGGCCTGCGCCTTGTTGAGCACCGTCGTTACTTTTTCCAAATCAGGCATTTTGGGGTCAAACCGATAAGGCAGGAGTGTGGAAGGCAGTTGCCCCGGAGTCGAGGATAAATTAGCTTTCACTTGAGCCCCGGCCTTCGTCAAATCTGCACGCACTGCGCTCATCCGATCCTCGCTCGTTCGCCCTTCACTATCCGTTAGACGAATCGTTCCGTACTGCCAAGCCACCGCGGGCGTCGCCACCGCGGGATGGTCTGGCACTGCTGAAACGAGCATCTCAGCCAGCGACAGTGCTGGAAGTGCACGTTGATTTTCTACCCCCGGCGGAGGCTGTGGCAGCCGGGAGGTGGGCTCAACAAGTAGATTCGCTGCTGGGGAGACGGCCGGTGCTGCTGGCACAATCGGCGGGGGGCCATCAGCCGGTTTCGTATTATCTGCGGGCGCCACGGGTTGGCCAGTCACCTCCGCCGGTCCGGATGTCACAACAGGCCGCAGCGCATTTGCCACTGGTGCGGGCAGTCTACCTTGCTGCTGCAGACTGGCAATAGAAGGTCTCGGTGCAGGGCACGGCGCGACTGATTGAGCGGACTCTACCGCCTCAGGGTCCCCTGTCTTTTTAGTTGCAGCCGCAACAGTAGTGGCCGGCGATTTAGGTCCGACGGGAGAAGCTGGCTCCGCCCAGAGTTCACTAATTAACTCGTGTGCAGTCGGCGTGGAGCGGATGGTTGCGACCTGAGTAACCGCCGCCGCCATGCGCTGCTTTAGCTCGTTTGCGGCCAGCTGCTTGTCGATTTGCGCTAGGCTCAGGTGCGGTCCCAGCAGGCTGCCTTTGATAGTACATCCGTCTTTCGTGAAGCTGATGCCAATCTCTTTGCCTTCCTTATTAACGTGCACTGTCGCCCCAATCCCATCCTGCTTAAGGGTCGCCAGCAACTGCCGGCGCTGGGTATGCTCCAGCACGGCCGGGTTGGCCACAGCCAGCATCTCGTGTCTGGCAAGGTCCGTTTTACGAAATCGCTCGGGGTGTTGTAAAGCTGGCCGCGGCGGCCCCGCAGGGGTCAGGCCGTGCTCCTCTACAAGCGCTTTTAAGGCTACCCCGGAATGATAAAAGTCCCGGCCGGTTTTAATCGACTTGCCTTGATTATCCACCAGATTCGCCACAAGGTGCAAATGCTGGTTATCCGGCCGGTCATGGTGACGCACGATGAGGTACTGCGTATTTTCCAACCCCATTTTTTTCAGATAGCCTTCAGCGAAGGCCAGCATCTGGGGGTTAGTCAGGCGCGCCTCGTCGTCTGGATTGAAGCTGAGCGAGGTGTGCCAGACCGCATAATTCACCCGCGGGTTAACATTGCGCCCCAGTTCAAAATCAGCAATCAGCTCAGCTGTGCTGTTTGTATTGACCCCTTTGGAACCAAGAATCTCCGCTTTCTTATCGGAGGGCTGGTCGCGTCGGCCTTCCGAGAGGTAGCTCAACACGCCGCCGAATCCCTTGCCTTTTGCAATGTGACTATGCATGGTGCGAGCGGCTGAATTAATGGCTGAACGAGGAAACTGCTTCGCGAATTTCTTTCGCCATCGTCGTCAGCAGACTGGCGTGAGTAGCGTTTCCCGTCGCCTCGGCGGCCGTAGCTAACTGGTCTAAGTCAGCGGCCATCATCGTCAAGGCCCGCAACTTCTGACGTTGTGCCAGCGACAATCCGCTTTTTACAACTTGGCCAACCCGGTGCTGCTGCTTGCGGGCCCCGCGGGGGTCAACCATCGGCCGAACGAACTCCGAAATGGTTAGACCAAACTCTTTGGCAGCCGTCTGCAATTGACTGTGCCGCGCAGGTGAGACCATGGTGCTGATGCATTTTAGTTTTTTGTCGCCTTTCTTAGGTCGCCCGCCTTTGCTTTTATCCTTGATTTTGTCATCCTTGTACTCTGCAGCAACTGGTTCACTAACGGCTTCGGCCAGCAGCACAGCGGTACAGATGGCGTCTATCTCCTCGTCAGATAGGACCTTCCCATCGGCAGAATACGTCTGATAGAGTGGCCAATCATTATACGATAAAACGCCAGATGCCAGCAACCTCTTCTCGACAGCGCGAAGCTGCTCTACGGTGGGGGCGAACATAAATTTCACAAGTGGCGTGAGAAAACAGAATGACAAATGGGAAGTTAAAGATAAGTTCTGAATAAGGTTTTGGTATATCAAAACGTATCTTGCTCTATACGTTGGAACGGCGTACGCTTTGATAACTGGTCTTCCCCACTATCTCATAAAAACCTGCATCGGTCGAAATCTAAGTCAGCTTACACGAAGTACCAAATCGTTGCCTGCATTGCTACTTACGCTGTTGTTCCTTAACCCTCCTTGAAACGACTTGATGTACGTTGCCAGTCCAAGCTGAACGAACTTACTGATAGCTGTGGTCCCTCATCGCGCAGTATAATCAGTGCCAATGAGAGCTAGCCAGGGTGAGGCCCTTACGTATTTCCAGTACGATGGACTCCCCTCAACTGATTTTGGCTTCGAGGGACTTTCCAACTAGTCTTGCGCCTCAGAGTACTCCCGCCATATTTAATGGATGTCAAACTTCAACTAGCTACCAGTGACCCACAAGTTGAGAATAACAAGTATTCACTTTCAGTTTTTATAGTCGCTGGCTCCCTGACTGCCCACAGCCAAACCAAATCCAGCAGCCACTCTACAACACTCCGCCGCTCTTCTATCACATCCATAAGAACCACAGGCTGCTCTATCAGGTCTTTTTTCTAAAATGGGTCACTTACTAAAATTTCAGAACTCCTCTTAGACCAGCAGTTAGTGAAATCAGTCCGCTGCACCACCACTCAGGACTAATCCATCCTCCATTCAGGCACTTTCTGAATTACTCGAATCTTCGGCCTGACTCAATTCGCTTTGGCCAGCTACTCCATGAATCCGTCCATATTATGGATGCCGCCTGTCCCGTTCCCAGGATTGTTAGATATGGTTAGATGTGGTTGCCGTATTCCTCCTGCCGTAACCTTACCTTTCACCTCAAACCAGTTGAAGCATTTCTTGAGAACCCACCCAGCCTATGGTAGCCATTGTTTCCTATGCGCTCATAATATGGTCGGCCCTGATAGCGGTAATTTATCAAAAGCCATTTTTCGGCACAGCCTGTTCGGCCCTGGTTTGATTTGCACCTCACTCCTTCATCTAGGGCAATTTTCAGAAACAGGATTTCAGAATTGGCTGGCTCTACTCCATCCTGTTTCCTGAAGAAATCGGAAGCCAGACTTCTCTACATTTCTGTCAAACTAGACGTCAGCAACTCCAGCACATCCAGTCCGTTCGAACGCCTTTCGTTTTAACTTGCAGACAAAATTGGTCAGTCAGCGGTCCTGGGAACGGCTAAAATTATCTCCTCGTGATTCTCAAACTTTCTGGATTTTGAGTAGACCTTGTTCCGCATCCAGGCTCAAGTCCAGGCTCTCTGCTTCAAACGCATTTTACATTTTCCGCGTCTCGTCCTTAGCTGGGTTTTGCTGCTGATAGCTGATTTTCTTGGGCGAATAATGAATCGTAGCGCTTTACTTTGCTGCGGTCGGACTCCGGTAGCTATCCGGTAGCTGACAGAACCATTCATCCATTTTCTCACCTTTTTAGTCCCCCGCTCGCATGGCCACTGCCTCCGACGCTGAATCTGTTATGCCTGAAAACCTCACCGACCCGTCTGCTGCTGACGCCAAAAAGAAGGGTAAAACCACGACGCAGCAAATCATTCATCCTGTGCAGTACCGGGCGGTCCGATTTGTAAGTTTTATGCTCGAGGAAAGCAAGCATGAAATCAGCCCAGCCGATTTTCTTCGGGATGCTGTTGCGCGTCACCTTGCCTTGTATCAGGCCAAGCGCGGGATAGAGTTTCCAGCCAAGATGCTAGCGGAACTCACCAAGCAAGCGTTTTTAACCACCAAGTCCGGCTCTGAGGAATAAGGTGAGAGTTCGGGTGGTCTGGCTGAGCAGATAATGAGCCGGGAAAAGAAGACCGCACTTGCCAACCTTTAGTCGTGCTAAGCACTGGTCCGTTAGTGGCCCAGTGTTCAGCAGCTACGGCCCTTGGTGCTGTAAGGGAGAGACGCTTGCCCCGAGTGAGCTGCTACTCTCTTGGCTGAGCCAACTGCCGGCAACTACTGGAACTGTCAAGCACGTAGTCTTCGCTATTAGGCGATGACCAAGCCCTTTCATTCGTTCTGTTTTGTAGCTTCAGGTAGTTCACTCACCGGTCAGGCTTTCTTTTCTTTGCGCATGAGTACCTCTTCGGAGCAGACGGCTAGCCTCTCGGCCCAGGGGGAAAAGCAAGCCTTGCAGGACCACATCCTGGCCGTAATCCATGGTCGCCAATTGGCTGGGGTTGCCGTGGCCATGGGCGTGGGCAAAACCCTTATCGGCCTGCGCGACATGGCCCGCCTGCTCCCTGATTTCCAGCTACCCGGACCCGCGACCAAGCCCTTTCTGGTGGCCGCTTCCACCCAGGTCATCCTGGACACCTAGCCTCAGGAAGCCCGTAAATTTGGGCTGGCCCACCTACTCGACGCCATCACCTTCACCACCCACCGCTCGCTGGGTAAGGTGCTCGGCCAGGGCCACTACCACAAGCGCTACCTCGACGAGTGCCACGCCCTCGTAGACTCCCACGAGCCGGGGCTCAAAGCCCAGGTGGCGCGTAAGGGTAACATCCTGGGCCTGACCGGCACGCCCCCCGCCTAGCCAAACTCCGAGAAAGGTCGGCTCGTGGCCACCTACTGCTCCATGCTGGCCGACTACACCATCGATGAGGCCGTGCTCGCGGGCTTGCTCAACGACTATCGCCTGCCTCGTTGTGCACCGCCTGCCGCTGAGCCCGGTGCGGGACTACGTGCTCACCTTTAAGTCTGGCAAACAGTTTACCACCAGCGAGCGCGAGGACTACCAGTACTGGAGCACCCGGCTGGCGGGCGCTGACCACGACGCGCTGCCCGTCGAGGCGCTCCGCCTGCTACGAATGCAAGCCCTGATGCACTACCCCAGCAAGGGCCGCTACATGCCCCACCTGGCCAGTCAGTTCACGGAGAAGGTGCTGCTCTTCACCTGCAACCAGCAGCAGGCCGAGGAGCAGGCCGCGCACACTTACCATTCCAAAAACAAGGACAGCCAAGCGAACCTGGCTCTGTTCAACACCGGCCAGATTCAGCGCCTGGCCTGCGTGGCCCAACTCTCGGAAGGCATTAACATCCCTGACCTGCAGGTGGGCATCATATGGCACGCCTTCGGCAACGAGCGCAAGGCGGCCCAGCGCATCCGTTGGCTGCTGCGCCTGAATCCTGACCAGACGGCGACCGTACACCTGCTCGTGTACCAAAGCACGGTGGATGAGCACTGGGTCGAGCAGGCCCTGGCTGCGTTCGGCCCCGCCAAACCAGCTACGTAGAAGCGTCTCGGGAACTGCTGGGCTACTGATAGTCTGCCCAAGCTGCCACCTGGGTAAGCAGCGGTTACTGGTCGAAGCAGAGTGGTACCCACTGTTACACCCGCACAGCCTGCACAATCCGGGATGGCTCATTCGCTTTCCCCTCCCCCACTGCCTATTTTCCGGGAAGCAGGCGTAGCGGTTTGGGGTCCTGCCGGACAACGAACTCGCTCAGGTTCCGGTCGAGTAGTAGGGGTCCTCTCAGGAAACGGAAAAAATCGCACGTTAAGAAATGCGTTACAATCCTAATCTGCTAAGAATGAAAATGCCAAACTAGATGAAATTCATTATGCGGCTGCAAGGAGGCATGGAGCTAGGGCATACACGTAGAGTGTTCACATGTCTGAATGCTTAAAATCCCTCCTACCATGCTGCTATGGTGACCAACAAACAACTATTGGATGGTATTCGCTCATGGACAACGGGATGTTATTGGCTCAGAAGCGTATCATGCCGTGCCAGCAGGATTAAAATCAAGTGCCTCCTGCCGCCAAAACGAGCAGAACAGCAAGTTCTGCACTGTTTGAAAGGGCGTCACGTGGTCCTCGATACGGCAGCGGATTTTTTCGAATTCCCGTCGCAACTTCCCGGTCAGGGTTTCTTCGCTGTACTGCCGGATGGTCAGGCCGCTACACGTGGTCGGCCCGTCCGGCGAGAACGTGCCGATGGTAAGGTAGCCGGCCGGCCGTACGGCCCGGCGGGCCAGGGCCAGGTAGCGCGTCACCTGGGCCGGAGTGGTGAGCAAATGAAACGTGGCCCGGTCGTGCCACACGTCGAAGGGCACGGTGGGTCGAAAAGTCAGCACGTCGGAAGCCACCCACTTGACTTGCCGGGCGCGGGCGCCCAGCCGCTGGCGGGCCCTGGCCAAGGCGGTGGCCGAGATGTCGAGCACCGTGAGGTCTTCGTAGCCTTCGTCTAGCAGAAAGTCCACCAATCGACTGTCTCCACCGCCCCGCCCACGTCCAAGATGCGGGCCTGCTTGTCGAGCGGAAAGGAATGAATGAACTCTAGCGAGGTAGTGGGTACGGGCTGGGTCTAGCTCAGCTCCTCGGGCTGCTTGGTGGAATACATCTTTTCTCAGTGGTGCTGCGTGTTTTCAAAAAGCATGGCGGAAAGCTAAAAGATGGCCTCAGTTAAAAGTTTGGTTCAAAAGTTACATGGTCGTTAGGGTCGTTTTCGGGGCTTACCACTCCTCATTAATAAGAACAAGCAACAACTCTTTGATTTTGCCCTTAATGCGGCGGGTGGCGGTGGCTACGGAAAGTGCGCCTGCAGCACGCGCTCAACTTGCTGCCGGGTCAGGGGCTTGGATAGAAAATCGGTAACCGGCAGCTGTTCGACGCGCTGCACGTCCTGCGGGTTGACGGACGTGGTGAGCATGACCACGACCAGCGCGCACTGTTGGGTGGGCGGCAGCTGCTGGTAGGCTTCCAGAAACTGGATGCCATTCATCACGGGCATGTTGAGGTCCAGAAAGATGAGCACGGGCTGGCCGGCGGGCTGCCGCGCGCACTGCGCCCGCAGCACGTCCAGCGCCTCCTGACCGTTGAGAGCGACGCGGACCTGGTCGGTGACGCCGAGGCGCAGCAGCAGCTTGTGGTTGAGGAAGTTGGTGGTCGAGTCGTCATCGACCAGCAGCACGTAGGGCAGTTTAGGCATAAACGCAGTACGGGCTGGCCGGCTCCGGCGCCGGTTTAGCGGGGAAAGTATACGGCGAACGTGGAGCCCTGACCGAGCTGGCTCTGTACCTCGACGCGGCCCCCGGCATTCTCGACAATCTTTTTAACCATGTACAGACCAATGCCGGTGCCCTCGACGTGGGTGTGCAGGCGCTGGAACATGCCGAAGAGCTGCCCCTGCCCCCGCGCCAGGTCCAGGCCCAGGCCGTTGTCCTCGACTTCGAGCACCTGGTAGCCGTCTTCTGACCGGCAGCTGATGCGCACCTCGGGCGCCCGGTCGGGGTGGCGGTACTTGAGGGCGTTGCTGAGCAGGTTGTAGACCACCGAGCGCAGGTTCTTTTCGGAAAAGGTCACCGTCGGACAAGCGGCCACGGCCACATCCAGGCGGGCCCGGGTTTCGGCCAGCAGGGGGGTAAGGTCGAGCCGGACTTCTTCGATGAGGGCGGCCAGCGGCACCGGGGCGCTGGGCTGGCCGTACTCTTTTTGCAGGCGGGAAATGTCGGTCAGGTGGTCGATGGTGCGCTTGAAGCGCTCAACCGCGCCCTGCATCAGGCCCAGCATTTCGGGCACGTCGCCGACCTGGGCCGCGGCGGGCAGCTCGTGTTCCAGGGCCAGCAGCAGGCCCTCGATGTTGGTGATGGGCGCCTTAAGGTCGTGGGAGGCCGTGTAGATGAAGTTGTCCAAATCCACGTTGGTGCGCGTGAGCTGGGTGTTGCTCTCGTGGAGTTCCCCGTTGGTGGCCGTCAGCTCCTGGTTCAGGGCCTGCACCTGCTGGCGGGCCCGCACCTGCTCGGTTACGTCGTGGGCGAAGAAGCGCAAGCCGTCAATCCCGCCGTGCTCCCTTGCGGCGGGGTTGTTGGTTAAGGTCAACTTCATTTGCTCCCCCGCGACGCCCGCTTGCGCGAGGGCCGCAGCCATGGCGGCGATGCGGTCCGGGTCG
>CAXUEM010000010.1:21307-24061 GCA_964249885.1 uncultured Hymenobacter sp.
GTAAAGGTCCAGTAGATTTCCTCCAGGGCGCGGCCCTCGTGGCGCGCCATCATCAGCGGCAGCTCCTGCACCGCGACCGGCTCGCCGGTTCGGAGGACGCGCTCGAACAGGTCCGGGATGGGGGTGCCGGCCAGCTCGGGCAGCGCGTCCAGCAACGGCTTGCCCGCCAGCGTGCGGCCGGGAAAGATGTGCTGGTAGGCCGGGTTCACCAGCTGAAACACCAGGTCGGGGCCGTCGAGGATGACGATGGGGGCCGGGGCCTGCATGAACAGCTGCTCTAGCTCCTGGCGCTGCGCCTCCTGCTCCCGGCGGGCCAGGACCTGCTCGGTCACGTCGTAGGCGAAGATGGAGATGCCGGCAATGGCCCCGTCTTCCCAATAGGCCTGCATGGTGAAGCTGAAGTACGTCTGGCGCGGGGCCGGGTCGCCCGGTTGCGCCACCGCAAAGGGTACTTCCCGGCCGAAGTACGTTTCGCCGGACCGGTACACGTGGTCGAGCAAGTCCACAAACCCCTGCTGCTGCATCTCGGGCACGGCCTCGGCCACCTCCAGGCCCAGCAGCTGGCGGCCGGGAAACAGGGCCTGGTAGGCGGGATTGACGTACTCGTAGCGGTGGCCGGGCGCGCGCAGCAGGGCAATCAGGGCCGGGGTTTGCTCGAACACGGCGTGGAAGGCTTCGCGCTCCTGCGCCTGGCGCCGGGCGGCAGCCAGCATCCCGGCTTGCAGGGCCGCGGCCTGCTGGCGGGCCACGACCTGCCCGGTTACCTCAAATCCAAACCCCACCACGCCATCCACGCGGTTGTGCTCGTCGTAGCGCGCTTGCAGCGTGAAATTGAAGTACCGGTTTGCCGGGGGGCCGCCGGCGGGGCCCACGACGGGAATGAGCTGTTCCTGCTCGTGGTGGGTAACGCCCGTTTCGTACACCCGCCGCAGCGTGTCGTACACGGGCAGCTCGGCCATTTCCGGGAAGGCCTCGCGCACGGGCTGGCCGAGCAGGGTGCGGCCCGGCAGCAGCGCCTGGTACACGGGGTTCACCAGCTCGAACACAAAGTCGGGGCCGCTATACACCGCAATGGCCGCCGGGGCCTGCCGGAACACGCTTTCCAGGCGGGCCCGCTGGCGCTCCGCGTCGGCGCGGGCCGCCTGCGCGTCCTGGATACGCGCCTGCACGCGGGCGTCCAGCTCGTGGTTGAGCTGCTCGACCTGCCGGCGGGCTCGCACCTGCTCGGTCATGTCATAGGAGAAATCGAGCACGCCGTCGATGCGGCCCTGCACGTCGCGCAACGGGAGCAGCGAGAGGTCAAAAAACAGCTGCTCCCGCTTGCCGGTACCCTGGAAGTCGAACCAGCCTTCCAGCTCGTGCACGTGGTACGGCTCGCCCGTCCGGTAGACGTGGTCAAACAGGGCTACCACCCCCAACTCCGTCGACTCCGGGGTGGCTTCGCGAAACGGCCGACCCAGGAAGGAGCGGTGCGGAAACATGCGTTGGTAGGCCGGGTTGATGAACTGGTAGACGTGGTCGGGCCCGTGGTAGACGGCTACGTGGGCCGGCAGCTGCTCCAGCACCTCGCGGAAGCGCTGGCGCTGCTGCTCCGCCTCGGCGCGGGCGGCTTTTTCGGCGGCCTGGGCCTCGCGCAGGGCTCCTTCGACCGGCGAGCGGGGCTGGTCGGCGGTGTCGGTGAAGCTCACGAGCAGGCCCTGGCCCGACCGGCGGGCGGCGAGGCGGTAATAATTATCGTAGCCGTCGGCCTGATAGTTCACCTCGTAGTGGCGGGGCTCGCCCGTGACAAAGGCCTCGACGTGAAACTGGAACGTGCCGTGGGCGATGCTGTGGGGCCACTGCTGGTTGTGGGTCACGGTGGGCACCTCCGGCATGGCCATCATGCGCTGGGCCGCCGGGTTGAGGTACTCGAAGATAAAATCGACGATGTCGCCTGAACCGGCCGGGTCGTAGCGGGGCGAGTATAAGATGATGCCGGTCAGCGAGACGGCCAGCAGGTCTCGCAGGACGGTGTCGGCGGGCGCGAGGGCGGCAGCGGCAGGCGAAAGCATAGGCAAAGGCAGCGGAGGGAGAGAGCCGACTACAGCGGCCGGGAGGCAGGCGCGCGAGACGACGAAAGAGATGGGGCGAAAGGAGTTAAAAGTAGCGGTAAAACCCTAGCTACTGACGAATCTTAGTTTCTACTGCCATTTTCAGTTCTGAGCGGGCGACATCCTCCGGTTCCTGACAACACCCCTTACTACCCCTTAAGTAAGCAGAACCGAGTTCCCAGCCACTAATTTGGGCACGGGCGTTCCGGGCGAGGAGCCACCGCAGCGAGGGCTTGTCGTGGTGGTCGTAGTGGGCGTGCGACACGAGGATGTAGTCGAGGCCGGTAAGCGCGGCTGGGTCGAGTGGCAGCGCCGGGAGGTGCCGTCCCCGCGCCGGCAGGTTGCCCAGCACCGGGTCGATGAGCAGCGAGACGCCGCCCAAGCGCACCAAGAACGAGGCGTGGCCGAGCCAGACAATTACGTCGTCGGGGCCGCCCAGGTGGGCGTCGGCGCGGACCACCGGCAAGCGGAAGGGGTCGGCTTTGTTTTCGGCCCGCTGCGGGTTGCGTTGCAGCAGCCAGTGGGCGACGGCGCTGGCCGGCTGCAAAAACGGAAACTCGTGGTTGAGAAACCGCCCGCGGGCGTCCACGGGCGTGCCGGGCTACCGGGAAGCCGGCAGCAAGGTGGGGAGGTCGGGGTTGGCGACGTGGCGGGCGAGCATGGG
>CAXUEM010000011.1:0-5830 GCA_964249885.1 uncultured Hymenobacter sp.
TGAAGATGATGAAGGCAAACAAGGCCAGCACGCCGGCCAGCGCCCAGGCCGCCCGGCCCAGCAGGCGGCGCGCCCGGGACCCCCTGCTGGCCGGAGACGAAGAGGAAGAAGGCAGCATGGCCAGTCGACTTTAAGAATAGGGTTACTTCACCGTCACCTTGTTCAGCCGCAGGGCCGCCGACTTCTTACTCGGCCTGCTCACGCCGATGATATTTTGCGCGTCGAGCCAGGTCGTAAAGTCCTTCACGTAAGCCAGTTGCTGGTCATCGGCGACACTGAGCTTGAGGCGCAGCGGCTTGCTGATGGCGCCGTTCTGTCCGCTGATGCGGCGCAGGTAGAGGTCTGATTTCTTCTCCAGCGTTTCCAGCGTCAGCAGGTGCACGTCGTTCCCGAAAGCGGCGGCGCGGAAGCCGATGCCAGTGTAGCCGTCGGCGCCCGGCGCCACCTGGTCTTTGGCCAGGATTTTCTGCCAGCTTGGACTCATAAATTCGTTATAGCCAAATAGATGCAGCTCCCGCGCGTGCACCGGTAGCGCGGGGCCGCCTTCCTCGAAGTGCTTTTCGCCGATGACAACCAGGCGGCGGTCTTCGGTCAGCACCATGTCGGCTAGATAGATGTCTTCCAAGGTTTTGACGGCGGTGCCGGTGGCCTCGGTTACTTTAGCCAGGTAGGCGGGGGTGAAGCGCACCTCGGGCGCCACTTTCAGGTCGCCGGGGCCGCTGAAGTCGAAGCGCACCGCCTTCAGGCCGCGGTACTCGCCGGTTTGGTAGTCGGCCACCAGGGCGGCGGCGTAGAGGCGGCCATCGGCCAGCACGGCCAGCCGGGCATCGCGGATGGTGACGGGCCGGCCCTCGTAGGTGCCGCCCACGGGCACGGCCAGGGTGCGCACGGCGTTGTCGGCGGCCACGGCGGCGTAGCGGCGCACGGCCAGCTCTTTCATGCCGCTGCCGATGAGGGCCACGAACTGCGTGCCGTCGTTGGCCAGGTAGAGCCGGGGCGAGAAAAAGTCGCGCACACTGCGAAAATCGTAGGTGCGCGTGATGGTCTGGCTCAGATTCTGGTCGTAGAGCGTGGCCTGCAGGCTCTTAATCTGCGCCTCGCGGGTGAAGTAGCGGAAGGCCAGCAGGCGGGCACCGTCGGGCGAAATGGCCACACCGGGGCGCCGGTCGCGGCCGGGCGCCACCACCACCAGCTTGCGCGGTCCTAGTTGGCCGCCATCGAGGCTGACGGGCTGCACGCTCAGGTTCTGCTGACCGCCGGTGGTGTCGGGATGGTGAATGACAACCCAGGCCTGCGCCGGCCCGCGGCTGAACGCCTCGATGGTTTCGCCCGCCGCCACCGGCACGGCCGCGCTCCACACGCGCTTGAGGCTGGCATCGTAGCGCTCCACGGCGTAGCCATTGGCCGACTGATGCGCCAGAATGATAAAGCCCGCGCCGCCCGGCAGGGCCAGGGTTTTGTTCGGCACGCGCATGTTGTAGCGGTCCTCGCCCTGCTCGGGCAGGTAGCTGAAGGCGGCCGACTGCACTTTCTGGGCGCGCACCACGCCGGGCCGGGCGCCCGCCAGCAGGGCCAGCAGAGTTAAGAAAAAGTAACGCACAAGCGGGTTGGTGGGAAAAGAGAAAATAAGAGAAAACCCAAGGCTGACGGCTCAAAATTACCGCTAATACCGCGCATCGTTGGCAGCAGTGGCCTAACAACACAAGCCTAACACAAGCATAACAGCTAATTGTAACCCTGCCGGACGGCAGCCGTTTCCTTTGCGCCGTTGATTATCACGAGTCGGACAGCGGCGGAAGAGAAGCTGAGAATTGACTCGTACCTGGCTGTTTGGCTTAAAAATTGCCCCAACCCGGCAAGATATACATTTTTCCTGCTTTCGCTTTTATTTCTAATTATATAGGTACTTGGATGATATGAAATCTCTCCTCAAATTCATGCTCCTGCTGGCGTTGGTGGTAGGCGGCCGCCTGACCCGAACTACCCAACCGGTAGCCGCTGCTCCTCAAGGCAAAGCGCTGGACACAGCCCAGGTTGTGCTGGTAAATCAACGCGAGGACGCCCAGCCCACGCCATCCCGACCAGAGAAGCAGGAGCCCAGCCGGGCGCAGGTCCTGAGCGTATTTTTCAAGTAATCGAACAGGTCCGGCAATTTTGCAGGACCTGTTTTTTCTGCCAGCAGGGGATAAGCCAAAGCAAGAATTGCCGGCTTTTCTTCGGTCAGCAAAAATTTAAGCTAGCTGCCGTTGCGCGGCCTAGCTGATGCGGCTCCAGTTCACGGCCGTGGCGGGCAGGCTCTCGATGTGGCGGCGGATGTTCTGGTTTTCGGGCTGGGCCAGCAGGGGGTCTTCGGCCAGGAGCTGCGTGGCGGCGGCCCGGCTCTCGGTTAGAATGCGGCCGTCTTTGGCCAAATCAGCAATCAGCAAATCCAGGACGCCGCTTTGCTGGGTGCCCATCAGGTCGCCGGGGCCGCGCAGCTTCAGGTCGATGTCGGCAATTTCAAAGCCGTTGTTCGTGCGCACCATGGTTTCGAGGCGGGTGCGGGAGTCGGTGCTGAGCTTGTAGCCCGTCATCAGGATGCAGTAGCTCTGGTCGGCGCCGCGGCCCACGCGTCCGCGCAGCTGGTGCAGCTGCGAAAGGCCAAACCGCTCCGCCGATTCAATCACCATCACCGAGGCGTTGGGCACGTTTACGCCGACTTCAATCACGGTCGTGGCCACCATAATCTGGGTTTGGCGCTGCACGAAGCGAGCCATTTCGTAATCCTTTTCCTCGGCTTTCATACGGCCGTGCACGATGCTGATTTGAAACTCCGGGAAGGCGCGGGCCACGCTCTCGTAGCCGTCCGTCAGGTCCTTGTAGTCCAGGGTTTCGGACTCCTCAATCAGCGGATACACGATGTAAATCTGCCGGCCGAGCTTAATCTGGTCGCGCATGAACTGAAATACTTTCAGCCGGTTCGCGTCGTAGCGGTGCACCGTCACGATGGGTTTGCGGCCGGCGGGCAGCTCATCAATCACGCTTACATCCAAGTCGCCGTAGAGCGTCATGGCCAGGGTGCGCGGAATGGGCGTGGCCGTCATCACGAGCACATGGGGGATGACGTGCGGATTTTTCTGCCAAAGCTTGGAACGTTGGGCCACGCCGAAGCGGTGTTGCTCGTCCATGATGGTCAGGCCCAGGTTGCGGAACTGCACCACGTCTTCCAGCAGGGCATGGGTGCCCACCAGCATCTGCATCTCGCCGTTGCGCAGTTGCTCGTGCAGCACCCGCCGCTCACTCGTGCGCGAGGAGCCGGTAAGCTTGCCCAGGTTCAGGCCCAGCTGGTCGGCGTACACTTTCAAACCTTGGTAGTGCTGGTCGGCCAGGATTTCGGTGGGTGCCATCAGGCAGCTCTGGGCACCGTTGTCGGCCGCCATCAGCATGGCAATGAAGGCCACGATAGTTTTGCCCGAGCCTACATCGCCTTGCAGGAGCCGGTTCATCTGCTGGCCGGCGCAGAAATCCTTGTAGATGTCGTGGATAACGCGCTTCTGCGCGCCGGTCAGGTCAAATGGCAGCAGGTTTTTGTAGAAGTGCACCAGCGTGGGCACCTCCTTGAAAATCTGACCCGCCAAGGTCACCTTGCGCTGGTCTTTCTGGCGCAGGAGCTTGAGCTGAATGTAGAACAGCTCCTCAAACTTGAGCCGAAACCGGGCCGCCTGCAGCAGCTCCGGCGTCTGCGGGAAGTGAATCTGCTGCATGGCCGTGGCCTTGTCCATCAGCGCGTACTGCCGAATCAGAAACGGCGAGAGCGTCTCGGTGATTTGCGGCAGGGCGATTTTGAGCAGGTCGCTGACCATGCGCGCAATGGCCTTGGAGTCAACGCGGTGGTAGTTCTTGAGCTTCTCCGAGGTGTTGTACACCGGCTGCAGAAAGCTCTGACCCGGCTTGGCTTCGCTTACTTCCTCCAGCTCGGGATGCGCCATCTGCGGCCGGCCGTTGAACATGGTCGGCTTGCCGAAGACGATGTACTCCTGGTGGTTCTTGACCATCTTTTCCAGGAAATTCACGCCCTTGAACCAGACCAAATCCAGCTCGCCGCTGGCGTCGGTGACTTTGGCCACCATGCGCTTTTTCGGGCCCTCGCCAATGACCTCGCGCCCGCGCAGAACGCCCTTCACCTGTACGTAGGGCAGGTCTTCGGTTAAGTCGACGATGTTGTAAAACTGGGTCCGGTCGAGGTAGCGAAACGGGTAGCGCTGAATCAGGTCGCCGTAGGTAAACAGGTTCAGCTCCTTGCCCAGCAGCTGCGCCCGCTGCAGGCCCACGCCCCGCAAAAACTCCAGCTTAGTATTAAAGAAATTACTCATTTATAACGCCATCTGTCAGGCTGACGCGAGTGGGCTAGGGCTGCTTCTGATACTTTAACGTGTTGAACATCTGTACGATGTCGCGCTTCACGTACTCGATTACCGGCGCCAGCGAGTCATTATCCGTGGCCGTGCGGAAGTAGAGCGCGCCGCGAAAGAAGTGCTTGGTGCTGTCGGTAGTGTAGAGCTGAAACTGGCTGGGCACCTCGCCCTGCAGCTCAAATACCGAGGCGCGCATGCCGCTGGGCGAGACCAGCGTGCGCTCGTCGATGGCGGTGGCCTTAATCTGGTGCTTGCCGGTGAGCTTGCGGGCGTCCTCCATCATCTTATTGTAGAGCCGGCGGTCGCGCTGCACGTCCATATAGGTGATTTGGACGTTGGCGTGCAGTTCCGGGTAGTAGATGTTGAGCCAGTGCGGCTGGGCTAGATACGACGAGTCGCGCAATACTTTGGCGTGGCGCGAATACTCGAACGTGTACGGATGCCCGGCCGGCAGCTGCTGGTAGGCGGGCTTAGGCAGGTCGATGCGGTTGTAGCCCTTGGGCTTGGGCGTGTAGTCGGGCGCCGAAGTGCAAGCCGTGCCCAGCAGGGCCATTAACAGCATACCCCCTGCTGGACGCCAGTCAAAGCCGGTTTTACTTATGAAAGCCGCCACAATCGAAAAATTCATACGCGCTAAATCAGAATCAAGCCAAAGGTAGCCGGAAACCCAACCCCTGCCAACGACAAACGCCCCGGCACAAGTGCCAGGGCGTTTGTTTTATCCGCTGGATTAAGCGGCACTTTCAAAAGGGCAATTGGTCCAGCTCCGGCTCCTGGCGGAAGCTCTGCGGGGCCTCCGCGTCGGCGGTGCCGGCCCCGATGCTGCCCTGGGGCCGGCCGCCGAGCATGCTGATTTCGTCGGCCACAATTTCCGTGATGTAGCGGGTCTGCTGGTCTTTATCCTGGTACTGCCGGGTGCGCAGCTTGCCTTCCACGTACACCTGCTGGCCTTTTTTGAGATATTTCTCGGCCATTTCGGCCATGCCACGCCAGGCGGCAATGTTGTGCCACTCAGTGCGCTCGATGCGGGTGCCGGACTTGTCCTTGTAGTAGTCGTTCGTGGCCAGGGTGAAGCGAGCCACGCTGGCGCCGCCCTCCAGGTGGCGCACCTCCGGGTCTTTGCCCAGGTTGCCGACGAGAATGACTTTGTTGATTCCGGCCATGGGTTTGGTCAGTTTGGTGGAAAGGAAAAGATGTCGTTCTGAGACGACATTCGAGTTATAAAAATAGCCAAAATCCGGCTGAGAAACTATGCTTTGCGCCACCATTAGCGGCTAAAGTAGTTGCTAATCAGCACGGCCTTGGGCAAGTCTTCAATTTCTGCTTCGGTATACGCCCGCAAGCCCGTGTCGCGCAGGGTTTGCTCCGGCAGCGGGCGGGCCAGCCAGAGCGGATGAAACTGCGCCTCAACTTTCTGGTGGCTCAGCACGTGGCGG
>CAXUEM010000011.1:5840-20461 GCA_964249885.1 uncultured Hymenobacter sp.
CGGCGGCGCGGCTGGTGTCCAGCTCGCCGCCCAGCGCCTCCACGTGGCGCAGCACCTCGGCGGCGGGCAGGGTAGGGGCGTCAGTTTCGGCCAAAGCGAAATCATAGAGGCCCTGCCAGATGTCTTTTTCGCTGCGGCGCTTCAAATACACCTGCTCGCCGTGCCGCAGCACGAAGTAGTGGAAGTAGCGGGTGCGCGCCGCCTTGGCCTTGGCTTTCACAGGCAGCAGCGCCACCAGCCCGTGCTGAAAGGCATAGCACTGGCTTTGCAGCGGGCAAAACAGGCAGTCGGGCTTCACCGGCGTGCACTGAATAGCCCCGAACTCCATAATGGCCTGGTTGAACTCGGCCGGCTCGTGGGCCGGAATGTGCTGGTCGGCCAGGGCCTGAAACTCCTTGCGCGAGCTGGGCGCGGCGATGTCAGAATGCAGGCCGAAAATGCGGGCCAGCACCCGGAACACGTTGCCATCGAGCACGGCCACGGTCTCATCGAAGGCAAAGGAGGCAATGGCAGCCGCCGTATACGGCCCCACGCCGCGCAGCTTCAGCAGGCCGGCGTAGGTGTTGGGAAACGCACCGCCGAACTCCGCCACCACCTGCTGGGCGGTGTGGTGCATGTTGCGGGCCCGGGAGTAGTAACCCAAGCCCTGCCAGTGCCGCATCACCTCCTGCTCGGGCGCGGCAGCCAGGTCGTGCACGGTAGGATAGGCGCCGAGGAAGGCCCGGTAGTAGGGCAGGCCCTGGGCCACGCGGGTCTGCTGCAGAATGACTTCCGAGAGCCAGATGGCGTATGGGTCGCGGGTGTGGCGCCAGGGCAAATCGCGCTTGTGGCGCGGGTACCAGGCCAGCAGGGCCGTGGCTAGAAACGAGGAGGAAACGGGTGGCGAAAAAGGCAAAATTTTGAGGACGAATAATTTGAGCCTCCCGCTGATTCGGGACGCAGGTTGGCAGAACCAAAAAAGCGGGCTACCTTTGTGGCCCGATTTCACGGGCGAACAGCCTTTCGGGCAAGGGCTTACGCCGAAAACGGGGTCATAATCCGCCCAAGAACGCCCTTTTATTAACTCCTAAGTACAAGCACTAACGTGACGAAAGCAGAGGTAATCGCCGAAATCTCGCAGAAGACCGGCATTGAGAAAGCAGATGTATTGATTACGGTTGAGTCGTTTTTCAAAGTAGTGAAAGACGCCATGGCCGAAGGCAACAACATCTACGTGCGTGGCTTTGGCTCCTTCGTAAACAAAAAGCGCGCCCGCAAAGTAGCCCGCAACATCTCGAAAAACACGTCGCTCATCATCGACGAGCACTTCATCCCTAGCTTCAAGCCCTCAAAGACCTTTGTAGCTAAAATTAAAAACAGCAAGAAGGTAAAGGCTTCGACTGCTGCTTAAGCTGTTTATTGTCAGGTAGTAGTTGCCGGTTATTAGTTGAATTTAAAGCTGACAACTGACAACCATTGACTGACAGCCAACAATCTATTCCAACAAACAACTGATTGCCGGCCGTGCCGCCGGTGTCTGGCCCGGCTGGGTCAGCCCGGCGGCCGGTTTTTTTCGCCCATGCCCGCTGCCCGTCCCGCTGCTCACCAACTTGTCGTCTTCGCCGCCGCTCTGGCGCTGGCGGGTGGACTGTTTGTGCTGCCCAAAGGCATCGTGAAGCCCAAGGAAGGCAAGGCTGAGCTGAACAGCGACGCTGCCAAAACCGCCAATCGCGACGGTGGCGGCCCCAACACCAACGGCTCCAAAGCCGAGGCCTCCTCGGGCCCGGTGCCCGCTTCGGCCACCGACAACAACGGCCCGAGCGGCATGGCGGGCGGACAAAACTCCCAGTCGGAAAACGCGGCCCCGCACACCTCAGCCTCGCCGGCGCAGCGCAGCGAACTCAATACCCTGCTGGCCAAGTATGCTGCTGAGCCCAAGGGCGCGGCGAAAGCTGCGTTGGCCGGTACACTGGCTGCCCGCTACGAGCGCGTGGAGCGCTTCGACAGCGCCGGCTACTACTACGAGCAGGTGGCTCGCCTCTCGCCCAATCCTGCCAACCTGCAGCGCGCGGCCGATGCCTACTACCAGGCCTTCAGCTTCGCGGCTAGTGAGCAGCGGCAGACCCTGCTGGGCGGCAAGGCCCGCGAGCTGTACGCGCAGGTGCTGAAGGCCAACCCCGGCAACCTGGACGCCAAAACCAACCTCGGCATGACCTACATGGCCTCCGAGGACCCGGTGAAGGGCGTGTCGATGCTGCGCGAGGTGCTGGCCGCCGACCCGCGCAACGAGAAGGCCCTCTATAACCTGGGCATTCTCTCGGTGCAAAGCAATCAGCTTGATAAAGCCGTGGAGCGGTTCAAGGCACTGGTCGAAGTCAATCCGAACAATGTCAACGGCCAGTTTTACCTGGGCGTGGTTTCGGCCCGCACGGGCGCGAAAGACCAAGCTCGCCAAGCGTTTTTAAAGGCCAAAAGCCTCAGCAACGACCCGGCTTTGGCCGCGAGCGTGGCCGAGGAGCTGGCCAAGCTCAAGTGAGATAGGAGTTAAAAGTTGAGAGTTAAAAGTTAAAACTGACTTGGAATTCCCAACTTGCGCCTCCTAACTCGATTTTAAACTCATAACTTCTAACTCTTAACTCCCCACAAGATGCCCTGCGGTAAAAAAAGAAAGCGTCATAAAATCGCCACTCACAAGCGCAAGAAGCGCCTGCGCAAGAACCGGCACAAGAAGAAGTAAGCCCCGCGGGGTGTAGTAGCGACGGGCCGGCCTGCCAAACGATAGGGGTGGCCGGCCCGTCGTCTTTCTCTCACGTAGCCCCCGTAGGCGGCTGGCCAAGTGCTTTACCCGTGGCGCGCGAGGGAAGCTGGGACTCAGAGGTCCTGGCTTCCCTTTTGCCGGTTTCGGACAGTATAAATCCCGCTTGTTGCGAAGGTTACTCTAACATAATCAATCCATTGAGTAACGAATTAATCATTAATTCTACTCAGGAAGGCGAACGAATTGCGTTGTTGCAGGACAAGCGGCTGATTGAATACCACTTCGACCGCAACGACACCAATTATTCCGTCGGCGACATTTTTCTGGGCACCGTCAAAAAGGTGATGCCTGGCCTGAATGCTGCCTTCGTGGACATTGGCTACGAAAAAGACGCCTTCCTGCACTATGGCGACCTGGGCGAACAGTTTCCCTCGCTCATGAAGTGGGTGAAGGGCGTGCAAAACGGCAACACCAAATCCGCCGGCCTGGAGAATTTCACGTTTGAGCCCGCCCTGGAAAAGGTCGGCAAAGCCGAAACTGTGTTTAAGCGCGGGCAGCAGATGCTGGTGCAAATCGTGAAGGAGCCGATTTCAACCAAGGGCCCGCGCGTGAGCACCGACATCTCGATGGCCGGACGCTACCTCGTGCTCATGCCCTTTACCGATACGATTTCGGTGAGCAAGAAAATCGTGAGCCGCACCGAGCGAGACCGGCTCAAGCGCCTGATTGCCAGCATTAAGCCGCCAAATTTTGGCGTCATCATCCGCACCGTAGCGGAGGGCCGCGAGGTGGCCGAGCTGGACAAGGACATGCAAAGCATGGTGGCCAACTGGGAGCAGCTGTTCCAGACCCTGCGCAAGGCCAAGGTGAACGACAAGGTGCTCGGCGAACTGGGCCGTACCTCGTCGATGCTGCGCGACATGCTCAACGAGTCGTTCGACAGCATCACGGTCGATGCGCCGCCGATGTACGAGGAGATGCGCAGCTACCTGCAGAAAATCGCTCCCGACAAGCTGGGTTTGCTTAAGCTGCACAACAACAAGATTAAAATCTTCGAGCAGCTCGGCGTGGAGAAGCAGCTGAAAACGCTGTTTGGCAAAACCGTGAGTGTGCCCGGCGGCGGCTACCTGGTTATTGAGCACACCGAGGCCCTGCACGTCATTGATGTCAACTCGGGCAGCAAGAGCAACCAGGAAAACGACCAGGAAGCCACGGCCCTGATGATTAACTTGTTGGCCGCCAAAGAGGTAGCCCGGCAGCTGCGCCTGCGCGACATGGGTGGCATCATCGTGGTCGACTTTATCGACATGAAGGCGCCCGAGAGCCGCAAGCGCGTCGAAGATGCCGTGCGCGACATCATGAAAACCGACCGGGCCAAGTTCACCATTCTGCCCATCACGAAGTTCGGTTTGCTGCAAATCACCCGGCAACGGGTGCGCCCGGCCGAAACCATCGTCACGGGTGAGGTTTGCCCGACCTGCGGCGGCACCGGCAAGATTTCGGCCTCCATTCAGGTCACCGACGAAATCGACAACAGTATCGAAGACCTGCTGGTCAATCAAAATCAGTCGGGCATCACGCTGAACGTGCACCCCTTCCTGCATGCCTACTACACCAAGGGCATCGTGTCGCGCCAGCTCAAGTGGTATTTGAAATACTATAAGTGGGTGAAAGTGCTGAAAGACAGCAGCCTGGGTTTGACCGACTACCGCATCGAAGACGAGCGCGGCGAGGAAATCGAGTTGCGCTCCTCCGCCGCCGCTATGAGCAAGGTGCAGGACCGCGAAATTGAGTTTACGGACTGAGTAGGCCCAGCCATCAGCAACAAAAAGCCCCGGCTGCCGAAGCAGCCGGGGCTTTTTGTGTTAAAGTAAATCAGCGTAAACTGCTCAATCAGCAAAATCTGCGATTAAAATTTGATGCCCAGGTCCAGCGCAATTTCGCTGTTCTTGATATTTACATCCTTCATTTTGCGCTCGTCGGTGAAGTAGCTGTCGATGTTAATCAAACCGCGGTGGTAGCTCAGGCCGGCGAAAATCTTGGTGCTGCTGCCCAGCTGATATTCGACGCCGCTGCCGACCAGCACGTTGGCATCAATGAACTTAACGTGGTCAGAGGCCTTGGTTTCGGTCTGATTGGCGGCATCGGTGTAGCGCTTTTCCCCATTGATGCGCGTGCCGACCGGCACGGCGGCGGCGCCCCCCACCTGGAAGTACACGCGGGTGCCGTCCGCCACTTCGTTGGTGAAAAGCTTGACCGTGGCGGGCAGCTCCAGGTATTGAATGGCCAGCTTTTGCTTGGCGGTGAAGGACTGACCCACTACGCCGCCCGTATTGTCGGCGTAGGTGAACGTGCCGCCGCGCCCGGTCAGGAATAGGCCGGTGCTGAAGGCGTAATTTTCGCCGAAGAAATAATCAACCAGCAGGCCACCGCCGAGGCTGAGCTTGCTGTCACCATTTTCAAACTGGCTGGCCGAGGGCGCGTCGGTGCGCAGGCTGGTGACGGATGGGGAGAGCTTGAGGCCGATTTCAACCTGGGCGAAAGCGGCGCTGCTGCCGGCCAGAGCCAGCAGCGTGAGCAGAAGTTTTTTCATAGAGAGCAAAGTTGAGGGCCGCGAACGGCGAAAGCCGCGCCGCTGGCCGGTTTAAGCTAATTTTACCGGAAAGATAGCCGCGTGAACTCCAAACTGCCTACCATCCGCCGTCGCTCCTCCTGCTGGCTACCCCCTGCTGGCCTGACTTTGCTGCTGGCTCTGCTGGCGCTGGCCGGTTGCCAGTCCGACACTGTAAAGGAAGGCTGCCGGCCCGACCCGGCCGCCAATGCGCCGGCCGTGCCGTTTCGGCTGCAGCGGCTGGAGCGGCCGTTTCTGCAGCTTAAAACCCCAGCCGACGCCCAAAACCTGTTTGCGCGGGCGCCCCTGTTTTCGCGCACCTACCTGCAGCGGCGCGGCCCAGCCAACGACGCCGCCCTGAGCCAGGCCTTGGTGCAGATGAGCACCAATCCGGAATTTCAGAAGCTGGGCAACGAAACCGTGGCGGTCTTCGCCGACACGGTGGCCCTCCGGCGGGAGCTGGGCGAGATGTTCCGGCGGGCGCACCACTACTTCCCCGATTTTCAGGCGCCGCAGGTGGCCACGGCAGTGAGCGGCCTGCTGGGCAAGGACGTGTTCATCAACGACAGTCTGCTGGTGGTGAGCTTAGACTATTTTGCCGGCCCCCAGTCCAGCTACCGCCCCGACCTGCCGGCCTACATGCTGCGCCGCTACCGGCCGCCGTTTGTGCTGCCCACCGTCGCGCAACGCATGTCGGACAAGTACAACAAGCACGAGCTGACGGCCAATACCATGCTCGACGCCATGATACACAGCGGCAAGGCGCTGTACTTCGCCGGCCAGCTGCTGCCCTGCGCCCCCGACTCCCTGCTGCTGGGCTTCACGGGCAAAGAAGTCACTGGCGTGCAGTTCAATGAAGGCAAAATCTGGGGTCATTTTCTGGAGAAAAACCTGCTTTACAGCACCACGCCCTTTCTGATTCAAAAGTACGTGGGCGAGCGGCCCAACGTGCCCGAAATCGACCGCACCGCGCCCGGCCGCATCGGGCAGTGGGTGGGCCTGCAAATCATCCGCAAGTACATGGCCGAGCACCCCGACGTGACGTTGCCCCGCCTGATGGCCGAGAAAAACGCCCAGCGCCTGCTCAACGATTCGCACTACCGCCCGAAAAGACAGTGAGTAATTATCAATGGTGGTGAGCAATAGCCCAGTCTGCTTAGTCCTCATTACCTATTGATTGTAATTCATTGCCACCATGCACATTGCCGTTTTCAGCCAGTACCACACCAACCCCGACTGTCCGGCCACAAGCCGGCACTATGCCCTGCTGGCCCACATTGCCCGCTCGCACCGCGTGACGCTGATTAGCACCGCGGCCTGGGCCGGGCAACGGCTGAGCCAGGAATTTGCCTGGGTGCCGGAAGGAGTAGAGCTGCGCACCGTGAACGTGCCGTATGAAAACCGCATGGGTCCGGCCCGGCGGGCGCTGGCCTTCGCTCAGTACGCGGCGCTGGCCGTGCGCGAAGGGCTGCGCATTGAGAAGCCCGACGTGATTTGGGGCATCAGCACGCCGCTGACTGCGGCCTGGGCGGCGGCGCAGGTGGCACGGCGGCGGCAGCTGCCGTGGGTGTTTGAGGTGCAGGATTTGTGGCCCTCGTTTCCCATTGCTATGGGCGCGGTTCCCACGGCCTGGGGCCGGCAACAGCTGTTTGCGCTGGAGCGCCGCCTCTACCACAGCGCGGCTCACATCGTGCCGCTGTCGCCGGATATGAGCCACTACGTGGCCGAAACCGGCATTCCAAAGGCTAAAATCACGACTATTCTCAACGGTACCGACCTTGACCTAGCCGCGCGCGCCACGCCCGCCGCGGTAGCTGCGCTACGCCGCCAGCAGGGGGTAGAAGGCAAGAAAGTGGTGCTTTACGCTGGCACTTTCGGCCGGGCCAACGACATCCCGACGCTGGCCGCCGCCGCCGAGTTGCTGGCCGCCGAACTGCCCGAGGTGGTGTGGTTTTTTCTCGGGCATGGCTACCACGAGCCTTTGCTACGGGCGGCAGCGGCGCGATGCCCGGCCATCCGGCTGGTGGGTGGGCAGCCGCGGCACAGCATATTCAACTGGTTTGCGCTGGCCGATGTGTCGGTGGTTTCTTTTTTAGATTTGCCGGTGCTGGATGCTAACTCACCTGCCAAGCTTTATGACTCGCTGGCCGTCGGTACACCGGTGGTAGTCACCAGTCGGGGTTGGACCAAAACGCTGGTCGAAACTCACCGTTGCGGCTGGTATGTGCCGGCGGAGCAACCGCAGGCCCTGGCCCGAAAGCTGGCGACCTTGCTCGGCGATGAGCCTGCGCGGAAGGCGGCCAGCCAGCAGGGGGTCAGGCTGGCCCATCAGGAATTCAATCGTCAGGAGCTAGCCCAGCGGATGCAGAGTATCTTGGAATTAGTAACTAGGTAAATTACAAACGCGTCCTTTTGTACTGTTTTGTACTTGGCGTGAAGCGGCCGACTAGCGGCAGGATGCAATTACCTCACTAAACCACCTCATCATTCGCGGGTTGATTAGGCTCAGCAGAGTCTGCGAAGCTGGCTTCGGTGTTGGCACCCAGCTTCTTGGCGGCTGCTTTGGCTTCTGCCAGCGTGCCATAAGTTTTGCTAAAGTAGCTGCAAATGCTGATTAGCGGACAATTCCAGCACTTGGGCTGCCGGGCCACGCAAATATAGCGGCCGTGCAGAATCAGCCAGTGATGCGCCCGTGAAACCAGTTCCTCCGGGATGTAGCGCACCAGGGCTTTCTCCACGGCCAGCGGCGTAGTGGCCGTCAGCGGCACCAGCCCAAGGCGCCGCGATACCCGAAACACGTGCGTATCGACGGCCATGGCCGGCTGATTATAAATCACCGAAGCCACCACGTTGGCGGTTTTGCGGCCCACGCCGGGCAGCCGCTGCAACTCCGCAATCCGCGAAGGAACCTCGCCGCCAAACTCCTCGGTGAGCAACCGGCCCAGCCCGGCCAGGTGCTTGGCCTTGTTGTTGGGGTAGGAGATGCTGCGGATGAACGGGTAAATGTCCTCGGCCGTGGCAGCACCCAGGTGGGCCGGCGTCGGAAACTGCTCCATCAGGGCCGGTAGGGTCAGGTTTACGCGCTTGTCGGTGCACTGAGCGCTCAGTACCACGGCCACCAGTAGCTCGTACGGGTTGCGGTAAGCCAGCTCGGTGCGCGGCTCGGGGTAGTTGGTCAGAAAATAGTCGAGGAAGTAACGGAATTTTTCGGGCCGGCGCATGGCAAGAGCTTCAGGTCAGCGCAAAGAAACGCGCCATTTGGCGGCCCGGGATGCCGGGCGGGGTCAGGCCGATGCGCTGCCGCCACGAGCCTGCACTTGCTCTAGCACCCGGGCCGCCGAATGACGCCCAGAAAGAAATACTACTTCAGGTATAAAACGGCCAGCAGGCCTAGCCCGCCATAAAGGTTCGCGAGTAACGCAGCACCGCATCCGTAGAGCGCGCGCTCGGTTCCCGGCGCAAGCCATCGAGGGTGCGCTGCGCCAGTAGCAGGTCGGCGCAAATAGTGGCTAGCTCCGCGTCGTGCAGCAAGGCTTGCTCCACTTCGACTCGCCCTTCAGGAGGCAATTCGTTGTACACGTAGCGGAGCAGGGTCTCGTAGGGTAAAGTTAGTATCATAGAGCAGCGGGTTGGCGGACATCTTCTTCCGCAGGTTTATCAGCGCGTAGCGCATCCGGCCCAAGGCCGTGTTTATACTGACGCCCGTGGCATCGGCAATTTCCTGAAAGCTCATGTCGCCGTAGTGGCGCATGAGCAGCACTTCTTTCTGCGCGGCGGGCAATTCCTGGATTAACGCCCGCAGGCGGGCGTGGGTTTCTTCGCGGCCCAGCTGGTCGTCGGCGCTTTCCTCGGAAAGGTGCAGCGAGTTAGCCAGCCGGGGGTTGTCGTCGAAGCTGGTTTGCGGCGCGCGCTTGCCCCGGCGAAACGAGTCGATGGCCAGGTTGTGGGCCACGCGGCAAATCCAGGAGCCAAACTTGCCCTCGTCCTTGTAGCGTCCGCCCTTCAGGGTGTGGATGGCTTTGATGAACGTGTCCTGCAGCAGGTCTTCGGCCACATCCTCGTCGCGCACGATAAGCAGGATGGTGGTGAACACGCGGCTTTTGTGCCGCTCGAGCAGAAGCGCGAAGGCAGATTCCTGGCCGGCCAGGTAAAGCGAAATGAGCGCGGAGTCGCTCGGCTGCAGGGGTTCCATAAAGGGCTACGGGTAAGAGGAACGTAGAGCTTTAGGTCTATAGTATGCAGGCGAAAAAAATGGGAGCGACGAGGAGGGCAGTTGCATCGCCCGGGGGGCTATGAAACTGCCCAAATGTAGGTTGTGCTACCTGATATATGCAAGCCGGCCGGCCGAAATAAAATTAATTATTTCGGCCGGCGCTGCTTTGCTTTAAATTCTGATTGTTAGCCTGCTACTGCGGTGCGTCGGTGGCGGTGCCCGTGGCACTCAGCCCGGTCCGCAGCTCGGCATTCACCTGGCTCAACTGCCGGTCGAGCGGCTTGGTGCTGGCCGACGTGGGCCGCGTGCGCTGCTCAAGCCGGGCGGTCATCTCTTCCAGCAGGGCCAGGCGCTGCTCAGCCCGCAGCAGGCGGGCGGTCAGGCGGGGCGGCAACTGCGTGCCGGCCATTGGCTTGGCCGGGACGGCAATGCGGGTTTCGCCCGTGCTGCCCAGCACTGCCTGGGCGCGCTCGTCGATGGCGCGGGGCGTGAGCATGTCATCGCGCAGCAGCACCACCGCCCCTTGCATAGTGACAGCATGGTTTTCGGGGAGCAGCTGTCGCCGGCCGTTGGCCGTTACCAGCAGCCCATTGGGGCGCACTGTCGTGCCGTTGGCCAGCCCCACCGGCGCCCCCACGCGGCTTGCGCGGCCCGCCTGCAGTCGCATCATCTGCCCCTGCCGCCGGAATGCGCCGTCGCGCAGCAGGCCGGCCTTGGGCATAGTGATTTTGGGAGCGGGAGCCTGCGCAAATACCGTAGGAGCGGCGGCCAGCGTGAGCAAGCCGGCAAGCAGGAGAGTAGTGGTACGCATATGTTTTTTAGTTGGCAGAGGTTAATAGAAAGACAATAAAGGTAAGTAAAAAGACAATAAAAACTCGCAATAGTAATAGCTCAATAGGCCTGCAGCTGATTAAGTGCCCTCGCTGGTATAAGCGCGCAGGTATCTTTGGTCGGTTAAGTCGTCCAGACGACGCTGCTTCCAACTCGCCGCTTCATGCCTGATTCTGCTGCTGTTCCTGCTCACGACCCCTACCTGGCGTTGCGGCTGCCCGAATACCGGCGCCTGCTTTCCGCCCGCGTGTGCCTGACGGTGGCTACGCAGATTCAGGGCGTGGTAGTGAGCTGGCAAATTTTCAAGCTCACTGGCGACCCGCTGGCTTTGGGCCTCATCGGGCTGGCCGAAGCCGTTCCGAGCATCGTCGTTTCGCTCTACGCCGGCCACGTAGCTGACTCTGTGCGCCGCAAGAACATCATCGTCCCAGCCGTGGCGGTGCTGCTGGCCTGCGCGGCTACGCTGCTATGGCTGACCTCGTCTACCGGCGCGGCCCTGCTGGCCAAGGAAAATCTGTTCACCTTGCCGCTCTACGCGGTGCTGTTCGTGAGCGGGCTGGCGCGGGGCTTCCTGGGGCCGGCGCTGTTTTCCTTTATGCCCCAGCTGCTGCCTGACCGGCCCACGCTGGCCAACGCCATCACCTGGAGCAGCACCACCTGGCAGGCCGCGGCGGTGCTGGGGCCGGCCATCGGGGGCTTGTTGTTTGCCAAGCAGGGCATTCAGGTGGCCTACGGCGTCGATGTGGCGCTCACGGCGCTGGCGCTGCTGCTGTTCTTCAGCATCGCCGGCCGGCCGCTGCCCACGCGCGAGGGCGAAAAGCTGACGCTCAGGGAAAGCATTCTGAGCGGGGTGCAGTTCATCTTTGCTAACCAAGTTGTGCTGGCGGCTTTGTCGCTGGACTTGTTTGCCGTGCTTTTTGGCGGCGCGGTGGCTCTGCTGCCCATTTTCGCCAGCGACATCCTCCACGTGGGCGCCGACGGACTGGGCTACCTGCGCGCGGCGCCGGCCGTGGGCTCGGTGCTGATGGCCGTGCTGCTCACGTTTTTTCCGTTGCGCCGCCACGCCGGGCGCAAGCTGCTCTGGGCGGTGGCCGGTTTCGGGCTGGCTACCATGGCCTTCGCTTTATCGCAGAGCTTCTGGCTGTCGCTGCTGCTTTTGTTTCTCACCGGCGTGTTCGATTCGGTGTCGGTTATTGTGCGCTCCACGCTTATTCACACCTACACCCCGGAGTACATGAAGGGCCGCGTCTCGGCCGTGAACAACATCTTTATCGGCTCCAGCAACGAAATAGGCGCTTTTGAGAGCGGCGCGGCGGCCCGGCTTATGGGCACGGTGCCCTCGGTGGTGTTCGGCGGGCTAATGACCCTGCTGGTGGTGGCCGTCACGTCTTGGCGGGCCGACAAATTACGTCGCCTCGACCTGACGCCGCAGGAGGCGCCGGCCGCCGCCTGACCCCCTGCTGGCCGCTGCTTAGCCGCATCTTTGCCTCGTGAACCACGCCCCCGCTCGCTCCAACTACCAGATTAGTCCGCTCACCGGCACGGCCATCGTCGTGGCCAATATGGTAGGCACCGGGGTTTTCACCAGTCTCGGCTTTCAGGTGATGAGCATTCAGAGCGGCTTTGCCCTGCTTATGCTCTGGGCCGTGGGCGGACTCATTGCCTTGTGCGGGGCCGTGAGCTACGCCGAACTGGCGGCCGCCCTGCCGCGCTCGGGCGGCGAATACCACTACCTCTCGCGCATTTACCATCCCGCGCTGGGCTTTCTCTCGGGCTGGGTATCGGCCACGGTCGGCTTTGCGGCGCCCACGGCCCTGGCGGCCTTGGCCCTGGCCAAGTACGCTCAAAGCGTGTGGCCCAGCCTGAACAGCACGGCCCTATCAATGGGCGTGGTGCTGCTGCTGACCCTGGTGCACGGCACCAGCCGGCGCGCGGGCAGCCGGCTCCAGGTCGTTGTGACAGCACTCAAGGTAGCAGTGCTGGTCGTTTTTATCGGCGCGGGCCTGCTGGCGGGCGCGGCCCCGCCGCTGCAGTTTGCGCCCAGCCCGGCCGGCTGGCAGGCCGTGCTCAGTCCGGCTTTCGCGGTGGCGCTGGTGTATGTGAGTTATGCCTACTCGGGCTGGAATGCCGCCGTGTACCTGACCGGCGAAATCAGCCAGCCCCAGCGCAACCTGTCCCGGATTCTGCTGAGCGGCACGGCCGTAGTCTTATTTCTTTACGTGGGGCTGAACTACATTTTCCTGCGTGCCGCGCCGCTGGTGGCGCTGCAAGGTCAGCTGGAAGTAGGCTACGTAGCAGCCAGTGCCCTTTTTGGCCCGGCGGCCGGCCGCCTGATGGGCGCTATCATCGCGGCCCTGCTGGTTTCTACCATCAGCTCCATGATTTTCGCTGGCCCGCGCATCGTTCAGACGATGGGGGAGGACCTTCCTGCCCTGCGCTTTTTGGCTCCGCGCAGTGCGGCCGGCATTCCGGTGCGGGCGCTGGCGCTGCAGACTGTCCTCACGCTGCTGTTCATCCTGAAGCAGGATTTCAGCGCCATCATGGTGTATGCCGGCTTTGTGCTGAATCTGTTCACTTTCCTGACCGTGCTGGGCGTGTTCATCCTGCGCTGGCGCGAGCCCCAGCTGCCGCGACCCTACCGGGCCTGGGGCTACCCGCTCACCCCGCTGCTGTTTCTGGCCCTAAGCGCCTGGACGCTGCGCTTCATTATGCTGGATAAACCTGAGGAATCAGGCTACGGCTTGCTGACCCTGCTGGGCGGGCTGGTGGTATATGTCGTTGCCAGCCGGGTGGGTGCTGCACGCCCACCGTCGAAAGCCGAAAGCTCCCAAAGTTAACTGTACGCCGTTGGCGCCCACTGCCAACCAGTGCGGCCGGCGCTAACTTGCGCCGGCCGGTGTACGGCCGTATTTCTGTATAATTCCTGTTTCGCTTACCTATGCGTGTTGCCCCGTGGCTTCTGCCTGCCCTGCTGCCCCTGCTGGCTGCCTGTTCCGAGGCAAATAACTCAGACGCCGCCACCCAAGCCGCCGCCAGCCGAGGCCGTCAACACCCCGCAACTTCCACCTCGGCCCCCCGGGCGGCGGCCCGCGCCGCGGATTCGCGCCGGCCGCTTGCTAGGCCCGATACCGCCGCCGTTCACGACGTAGCAGCCTTCCTGGCCGGCCTCAAACCCAGCCGCCGCGGCACGCTTGACTCGCTCACGGCGCGGCCTGCCTGGCAGGCCTTCGCCGCTGCCGCCGGCAAAAGCTGGCAGAAATACACCCTCACGCACACCGCGCCCATGACCAAATGGGCCGCTACGGAACTGGATTCCGTGCAGCAGGTTAGCTCAACTGTCTTCTACCCTTTCAGCGGGCCCGACTTTCTCAATGTCGTCACGCTTTTTCCCGCTGCCAAAACCTATATTCTGGTCGGACTGGAGCCCGTAGGCAGTGTGCCTGGGCCGGCCGTGCTGCAAAGTCCCGACCTGTTCCGCTCCGTGCAAGCTTCGCTCTGGTCAGTTCTGAACTTTAGCTTTTTCCGCACCAACGACATGGCTGTCGACCTGAAATCGACCCAGCTGGACGGCACGGTGCCGCTCATTATGCTTTTCGCCGCGCGCACCGGCCACCAGCTGGTATCGGTGCGCCCCGTGCAGCTCGACGCCGACGGCTACCTTCAACCCCGCGACACCGCCCAAAAGCTCGATGTCAGGCACGTGCCCGGCGCCGAAGTCATCGTCCGGGGCCTGAACGGCGCCGAGAAAACGATTTACTATTTCTCCACCGATATCGGCGATGGCAACCTGCGGGCCCACCCGGCCCTGCTGCGCCACGTGCGCAGCCTCGGCCCGCTCACTACTTACGTGAAGTCGGCCACCTACCTCATGCACAAAGCCTACTTCAGCAAAGTGCGCAACCTGATTTTGCAGCGCAGCCAATACGTGCTGCAGGATGACTCCGGGATTGCCATGAAGTATTTTCCCAAGGGCTGGCATTTTACTCACTACGGCACCTACAAGCGCCCCATCAACCTGTTCGCCAAACATTACCAGCCCGAGTTGACCGCCGCTTACGCCGACTCTACGCGTCGGTCGCGTCCACTGCCCTTCGGCACCGGCTATAACTGGCGCCAAACCGATTCTAACCTGCTGCTGGCCCGTCCGCCGCAGCGACCGGCTAGGTAGCCTGGTCGCTGCGCTGTCACCTCCCCGGGCCCCCGGCGCCCCCGGGGGCGCCCCGTGGGTT
>CAXUEM010000011.1:20471-22534 GCA_964249885.1 uncultured Hymenobacter sp.
GCTGCTCGGCCCCCCCCGGGGGCCGCGGGCCCCCGGGGGGCCCCCGCTTCGTTTATACCTTATCATATAGTATGATTTTTTAGCAATGAAATTTAACTGCTGTAAACATCCTTTACTGGCCTGGGGCAGCAGATTATTCCTTCTGCTCATAAGTGGAAGTAGGCTCGTCGCTTCCGCGCAACACCGCCCTTGGAACGCTATTAGTAAGCTGCCTGCTGAGGTGCCCCCGGCCGACTCCCCCCTGCTGGACTCGTTGCTACGCACCACGCCGGCGCTACACCGGGTAGCAACTAATCCCGCTTATGAGTTGCAAGTCATTTACACCCGCATAGACCGTGACGCGCAAAATCAGCCGCGCTTCACTACCCACACCTACCACGTCGACTCGCGCCGCTACTTCAACCCCGCCAGCCTCGTCAAGCTGCCCGTTGCAGCCCTCACGCTCGAAAAGCTCCGCGCCCTGTCAGTTTCGCCCGCGGCCATCATGGCAACTGGCAAAGCCTACCGCTGCCAAACTGCCGTTCCCTTCGCGGCCCCCGCCGACCCTGACCGCCGGGCCACGCCCGCTAATTACATCAAGCGCATGCTGCTAGTGAGTGATAATAGCGCCTACAACCGGCTCTATGAATTTCTGGGTCAGCGCCCGCTCAACGAGCGCCTCGCCCAGCTGGGTTACCCCAACGCCCGCATTACCCGCCGCTTCGCCCCCTGCGACACCACCGCTAACCGCCACACCAATCCTATCACCCTGCTCACGCCTCAGCGCGATACCTTATATGAGCAGTCAGCTCAAGTTAACGCAGAGCCTTATCGCAGTCCCCTGGGCCGTATCAGTAAGGGCCACGCCTACCGCCGTGGCGGCCAACTCATTCGCCATCCCTACGATTTCACCACCGCCAACCATCTCCCCCTGCTGGCTGCCACCGACCTACTGCGCCGCCTGCTCTTTCCGGAATCGGTATCCGCCGCCCAGCGCCTCTCCCTCGCGCCCACTGACTATGCACTACTCCGAGCTAGCCTGCACGCTACGCCCCACGGCTCCGGTTTCCACCCTTACCAGCAGCCGGCTTACTTCGACGCCTACAAAAAATACCTCTACTACGGCCGCAGTCCTCAAGCTGCAGCTGACTCCACCCTTCGCATCTACAATGTCGTGGGCATGTCACACGGCTTTTTATCCGACGTCGCCTACTTCGCCGACCAAGCCCACCAGTCCGAATTCATGCTCAGCGCCGTACTCTACGTCAATGCCGACGGCATCCTCAACGACGGCGCCTACGAATACGAAAGCATCGGTTTTCCCTTTCTGGCCGCGCTAGGCAAGCAAATTCGGCGCTACGAAGCCCAGCGGCCCCGCCTGTTTCGGCCCGACTTAGCCGAGTTCTTCCACAGCAGTGCCAACTAATGCAGCCGGCGCGGAAGTTTTCTCCACTGTTCAGGTTGAGCTAAGTTACTGAAAGCAAATGCCTCACAACTTTTCTCTTTTATGCCAGAACTTTTAGCCCGAGAAATCTTGTCTGTCCACTTGCCAGCGCATGAAAAGCCTGCTACTTTTGCACTCCCAAATCGAATGGACGCGGGCAGAGCAGCAAAGCAGGGCAAGAAAAATCGAAAAGTTTTTTATCAGCTCTTGTACAGTTGGAAAAGCTTACCGTACCTTTGCAGCCCGCTTCAACCGGAAGCGAATTCAAGCTTAAAGTAGTAGAAAAGAAAAACAAATTTTTTTCGCCTCTCGCTTGACAAGTCAAAAAAACCTCTTACCTTTGCACTCCCTTACGAAAACAAGGGCTTGCAAACGGCAAAAGAGCAACCGGCCTAACGGCCACACTGCTTCTCCAATTGGGAGTTGCACACGTTCTTTGAATGATTGGAAAAGACAAATGGTAAAGCTCACCGTAAGCAATTGCGAAGAGCAACAACCAAACGTAGCATTGATTTTGAGCTCGTCAATACGAGTCGGATTAGCACTCGACATGGCTCATTCTTCGGAGTGGGTAACAAGTAATTTTACAATGGAGAGTTTGATCCTGGCTCAGGATGAACGCTAGCGGCAGGCCTAATAC
>CAXUEM010000012.1:0-13084 GCA_964249885.1 uncultured Hymenobacter sp.
CACGGTCGGGCGCCGGGCTATTGGCCGCCCCGCCCCCCGGGGGGTCCCGGGCCCCCCCCCCCCGGCGGGCGGGTCCGGGCGGCGGAAACGATTTCACCGGATTCAGAGTTAAGCCAAGCTGACCCGGCCGGCCGGCTGCCTCGTATTTTTGCGCCATGAACACCCGCCCCCAGATTGACTTTGATGAGGATGTGCTCCTGCTCGAAGAGAGCGTGGAGCTGCGCAACCTCGTCGTCTACAACGACGACATCAACACCTTCGACCACGTCATCAAGACCCTGATGGACGTGTGCGGCCACGAGCCTGAGCAGGCCGAGCAGTGCACCCTGCTGATTCATCACAAAGGCCAGTGCACGGTCAAGGTCGGCACTTTCGAGGACTTGGCGCCCCTGTGCAGCGCCATCCACGACCGCGGCATCTCGGCCGATATTTTATAAATGTGAAAAGGGGGTGATATAAAACCGTGCGAGAGCCTTTGGCCAAATGCGTGGTTTCGTTTTTCCCATTTCCACATCCTCACCTTGCTGAAATTGCCTGAATGGAGTACCCTTCCAAGCTGATTGAAAACGCGGTGCTGGAGCTGGCCCGGCTGCCCGGCATCGGGCGCAAAACCGCCCTGCGCCTGGCCCTGCACCTGCTCAAGGCCCAAACCGAAACCACCGCCAACCTGGCCGAGGCGCTGGCCAAGATGCGCTTTGATATCACCTACTGCCGCACCTGCCATAGCATCTCGGACAGTGAAGAGTGCGGCATTTGCGCCAACAAGCTGCGCGACCACGGCACGGTGTGCGTGGTGTCGGACGTGCGCGACGTCATCGCCATCGAGAACACCGGCCAGTACCAGGGCGTGTACCACGTGCTAGGTGGCGTCATCTCGCCCATTGAGGGCATCGGCCCGGCCGACTTGAACATCGACTCACTCGTGGCCCGGGCCAGCGCCGAGGGCACCGAAATTCACGAAGTTATTCTGGCCATCAGCCCCACCATGGAGGGCGACACGACGGCCTTTTACCTCTCGCGCCGCCTGCGCGACCTGCCGCACGTGCATATCAGCACCATTGCCCGCGGCATCCCGATGGGCGGCGAGTTGGAGTACGCCGACGAAATTACCCTGGGCCGCAGCATCGTGGAGCGGCAGCGGCAGGCGCGGTAAGCGGCGTTGGGCCTAATTTCGCCCCCCGTGGTGAAGCTTTCCGTCGTTATCGTCAACTACAACGTCTGCTACTTTCTGGAGCAGACACTCCTGTCGGTGCGGCGCGCGGTGGCCCGGCTGGGCGAGCCGGTGGAGGTGTTCGTGGTCGATAATAACTCGGCCGACAACTCCGTGGCCATGGTGCGGGCGCGCTTTCCGGAGGTGATTGTCATAGCCAACCAGGACAATCCGGGCTTCTCCCGGGCCAACAACCAAGCCATCCGGCGGGCCCGCGGCCAGTACGTGCTGCTGCTGAATCCCGACACGGTGGTGGAAGAAAACACCTTCCGCGCCTGCGCCGACTTCATGGACCAGCACCCCGCCGGCGGCGGCCTGGGCGTGTACATGCTCGACGGACAGGGCAAATTTTTGCCCGAAAGCAAGCGCGGCCTGCCCACGCCGGCGGTGGCATTCTACAAGATTTTCGGGCTGGCGAGCCTGTTTCCCCGCTCGCGCACCTTCGGGCGCTACCACCTGGGCTTTCTTGACAAGACTCAGACCCACGAAATCGAAGTGCTCAGCGGTGCCTTTATGTGGCTGCGCCGGGCCGCGCTGGATAAAGTGGGCCTGCTGGACGAGGACTACTTCATGTACGGCGAGGACATTGACCTCTCGTATTGCCTGCTGCAGGGCGGCTGGAAAAACTACTACTTCCCCGGCACGCGCATCATTCACTACAAGGGCGAGAGCACCAAGCGCACGAGCGTGAACTACGTGTTCGTGTTCTACCGGGCCATGGTGATTTTCGCCCGCAAGCACTTCGCGCCGGGCCGGGCGGGCTTGTTTTCGCTGCTGATAAACGCGGCCATCTGGCTGCGGGCGGGCACGGCCGTGGCCCAGCGCCTGCTCAGCCGGGCGGCGCCGTTTGTGCTCGACGCGGCCCTGATTTGGGGCGGTATGTACCTGCTGAAAACGTACTGGGAGCAGAACCACAAGTTTGCGCCGGGCCTGTATCCGCCGCGCTACATGCTGGTGGCCGTGCCGGCTTATATCCTGGTCTGGCTTACGTCGGCTTACCTGAGCGGCGGCTACGAGCGGCCCCTGAAAACCGGCCGCCTGGTGCGCGGCATCGCGGCCGGCACCATTCTGATTTCGGCCCTGTCTAACTTCCTCGATGCCTGGCGCTTTTCCAAGGCACTTATCATCTTGGGCGGGGCCTGGGCCGTGGTGGCCCTGCTGGGCCGGCAGCTGCTGGCCCACTTCCTGCGCTACCGCGACTTCCGGCTGAGCGAGCGGCGCCAGAAAAACCTGGCCATCATCGGCCACGAAGCCGAGGCTGGCCGGGTGCAGCAGCTGCTGGCCGCGGCTGCCGTGCCAGCCCGCATTATTGGCCGCATCAGCCCGGCAGGGGGGGAGAGGCCAGCCACCCCGCCGCCTTCATCACCCCATCACCTCATCACCCCATCACCTCCAGCCGACGCCGACCTGCTGGGCCGCACCACCGAGCTGAACGAGCTGATTGAGCTTTACGCGCTGGAGGAGCTGATTTTCTGCGGCCAGGACCTGCCCGCCGGCCTCATATTCGACCTCATGCAGGGCGTGCGCGGTCCGGCCGTGAGCTTCAAGATTCTGCCCGAAAACAGCCAGTACATCATCGGCAGCAGCAGCAAAGACGCGCCCGGCGACTACTACGCCCTCGACCCGACGCTGCGCCTGCACCAGCCGGCCCAGCGCCGCGCCAAGCGCCTGCTCGACGTGAGCCTGAGCCTGGGCCTGCTGCTGCTGACCCCCCTGCTGGTGTGGTTTCAGCGCCACAAGGCCGGCCTGCTGCGCAACTGCGCGCTCGTGCTGCTGGGCCGGCGGCAGTGGGTGGGGCTGCGCTACCCGCTGGGAGCCGGCCCTCCGGGGCGGTCCCAGCAGGGAGTAGGCGTGCTTTCGCCCATCGATGCCGCCGCCGGCGCTGGCACTGCGCCGCTGGCCGAAGCCACCCGGCGCCGGCTGGAGCTGCTCTACGCCAAAGACTACGAGCCGGAAATGGACCTGCGCATTGTGGCCCGCTGCTGGCGCCGGCTGGGGCAATAAGGGCGCGGCGGGTCTGGTTGCACCGCGCGGCGGTCCGGTCCGACGGCGTGAGCTGTCCGACCGGCTGTCGTCCGGTTCGTTGGATTAGGCTGAACAGTTGTACCCGCTTGGCTACCCCCTGCTGGCGCGCCCTTCTGCTGGTCCAACGGCGTACGCCGTCGAACCAGACCGCCTTACCCCCTGCTGCCTTGCGGTTCTGCTTTACCTTTGCTTTCCCTCCAAAATTCAGCTTATGTCGCCTGTTGCCCCGCCCTCCGCCGTCAGCTTCCTGTCCGAGCGCATCAATACCATGCAGGAGTCGCAGACCATCGCCATGGCCAAAAAAGCCCGGGCGCTGGCCGCGCAGGGCCACGATGTCATCAACCTGAGCTTCGGCGAGCCGGACTTTCAGACGCCGCAGTACATCAAGGACGCCGCCAAAAAGGCGCTAGACGAGGGCTTCACCTTCTACACGCCCGTGCCCGGCTACCCGGAGCTGCGGCAGGCCATCTGCGACAAGTTCCGGCGCGACAACCAGCTGGAATACCAGTCCAGTCAAATTGTGGTGAGCACCGGCGCCAAGCAAAGCCTGGCCAACGCCGTGCTGAGCCTGGTGAACCCCGGCGACGAGGTTATCATTTTCGCGCCCTACTGGGTGAGCTACGCTGAGATGGTGAAGCTGGCCGAGGGCGAGCCGGTGGTATTGGTCGGCAGCCTCGAAAACGACTACAAGGTGACGGCCGCCGAGCTGGAAGCGGCCATCACGCCCCGCACCAAGCTGCTCATGTACTCCTCGCCCTGCAACCCCACGGGCAGCGTGTTTTCGCGCCAGGAGCTGAGCGGCATTGCCGAGGTGCTGGCCCGGCACCCGCACATCTTCGCCCTGGCCGACGAGATTTACGAGTACATCAATTTCGTGAGCGAGCACGTGAGCCTGGCGCAGTTCCCGGCGGTCAAAGACCAGGTTATCACCGTCAACGGCTTCTCGAAAGGCTACGCCATGACCGGCTGGCGCCTGGGTTACCTGGCCGCGCGCCCCGAAGTAGCGGCCGCCTGCGAGAAAATCCAGAGCCAGATAACCTCCGGCACCTGCTCCATTGCCCAGCGCGCCGGCATTGCGGCCCTGCAGGGCGGCCGCGCCTCGGCCGACGAGATGGTGACGGCCTACCACCGCCGCCGCGACCTCGTGCTGGGCCTGCTCTCGGAGGTGCCAGGCCTGAAAACGCCCACGCCCAGCGGCGCCTTTTACGTGTTTCCGGATGTGTCAGCCTACTTCGGCCGCAGCGCGCCGGATGGCTTGCGGATTGAGAATTCGGCCGATTTGGCCTTGTACTTACTCAACGACGCGCACGTGGCCGCCGTGTCCGGCGACGCGTTCGGGGCCGCGCAGTGCCTGCGCATCAGCACCGCGGCCAGCGACGAAAAGCTGACCGAGGCCTGCCGCCGCCTCAAGGCCAGCCTGGCTAAGCTGTAAGGACGCTTGTTGTAGGACGCTTACAAAAAGCCGGTTATGCTGAACGGAGTGAAGCATCTCTACCGCAGCACTAATCCAATCGTCAGGATTTACTTACGCAGTAAAGATGCTTCGACAAGCTCAGCATGACGTTCTTTTCGGTAAGGTATAAACCTACCTTTGCGGCCTTACCCAGCTCCGCCGCAATGTCCGCCGACCTTCTGCAAACGCTTTTCACCGACTTCAACCGCCTGCGCGTGCTCATCGTCGGCGACGTGATGATAGACGCCTACGTGTGGGGCCGCGCCGGCCGCATCTCGCCCGAGGCGCCCGTGCCCGTCGTGAACGTAGCCCGCACCGAGCAGCGCCTGGGCGGCGCCGCCAACGTGGCCCTCAACGTGCAGGCCCTGGGCGCCACCCCGCTGCTCTGCGCCGTGGTAGGCGACGACCGCGGCGGCGACGAGCTGCTGGCCCTGCTGGAAACCCACGGCCTCAGCGCCGAGGGCCTCGTGCGTAGCCCGCACCGCCCCACCACCGTCAAGCAGCGCATCCTGGCCGCCGGCCAGCACCTGCTGCGCCTGGATTCGGAAGTCGAAACTGAGCTGAATACCGAGGAAGATGAGCAGCTGTTGGCGCGCTATGAGGCCCTGCTGGCCCAGGCCGACGTGGTGATTTTTGAGGATTACGACAAGGGTGTGCTCACCGCTGCCAACATTGCCCGCTGCATAGAGCTGGCCCGCGCCCAGAATATTCCCACCGTCGTGGACCCCAAGCGGCGCAACTTCCTGGCCTACATCGGTTGCACCCTGTTCAAGCCCAACCTGAAAGAGCTGCGCGAGGGCCTCAAGCTGGAGTTCGATGACACCGACGCCGCCCGCCCCGCCTTTGAGGCCGCCGTGAGCCGCCTGCGCGAGCTGCTAAGCCCCGAAATCGTGCTGGTTACGCTTTCTGAGCGCGGCGTCTTCATCCAGCAGGACGAGGCCAAAAACTACCTGCCGGCCCACGTGCGCAGCATCTCCGACGTATCCGGCGCCGGCGACACGGTTATCAGCATTGCCGCGCTGTGCGTGGCGCTGGGCCAGCCCGCCGCCTTCACCGCCGCGCTGGCCAACCTCGGCGGCGGGCTGGTGTGTGAGCAAGTCGGCGTGGTGCCCGTGGAGAAACAGCAGCTGCTGGCCGAGGCAGTAGGAGCGGGGCTGTAAGGAGGCTTTACCCCCTGCTGGCTGTCGCTGTTGTGCTGGCCCGAGTTTAGGCGCAGCCGTAACTCGGGCCTGGCTCTGACGTGGAGTTTGCAACTCTACTGCCGCGCCGCGGCAAGCTGGCAGCCGCGCCAGCAGGGGGTAAATCCATTATTATGTTGGCAGACGGAAGCAATGCCAGTTCACCATCCAGCAATTGGCGCTCACGCGAGCTGACCGCGTTGCGGCCGTGAGTTCGGAAACTCACTCCACTCATCGGCGGCGAGTTATGCTTCACTTCGTTGCGCTAAACTCGCGCCAGCGACGCCTTCAGCGGTTCCTTCGTTAGCATGACGGGCACATGACTGTTGCCGATTATCCCCGAAACGCCTTCACCGTCTGCACGAAAACTTTGACGTTTTCCGGGTTAGTGTCCGGGTACACGCCGTGGCCGAGGTTGGCGATGTGGGGGCCGTCGGCAAAATGCCGCAGCATGGTTTCGGTGGCGTCGCGCACCTGCTCGGCGTTGCCGTAGAGGGCGCAGGGGTCGAGGTTGCCCTGCAGGGTTTTATCGCCCACGAGGCGGCGCGTGGCGGCGGGGTTCTCGGTCCAGTCGAGGCCGATGGTGCGACAGGGCAGGGCGGCGAAGTCCTCCACGGCAAACCAGGCGCCCTTGGCGAAAATGGTGACGGGCACCAGCGGGGCCAGCGCCTCGCAGATTTCGGCGATGTAGCGGCTCGAAAACTCGCGGTAGTGTGCCGGCGGCAGCGTGCCGGCCCAGGAGTCGAAAATCTGCACGACCTGGGCGCCGGCCGCCACCTGCGCCTGCAGGTAGGCAATGGTCGTGGCCGTGATTTTGGCCAGCAGGGCGTGAGCCAGCCGGGGGTCGGTGTAGAGCAGGCCGCGGGCCTTGCTGAAGGTTTTCGAGCCGTGGCCCTCGACCATGTAGGCCAGCAGGGTCCAGGGCGCGCCGGCGAAGCCGATGAGCGGCACCCGGCCGTTCAGGGCTTTTTTGGTCAGGCGCAGCGCTTCCATGACGTAGCCGAGCTTGTCCTCGGGGTCGGGCACGCTCAGGCGCTCCACGTCGGCGGCGGTGCGGATGGTGCTGGGAAAGAGCGGGCCGCGGGCTTCCACCATTTCGTAGGGCAGGCCCATGGCGTCGGGCACCACCAGGATGTCGGAGAAGATGATGGCCGCGTCCACGTCCAGCGCATCGACGGGCTGAATGGTGACTTCGGCGGCCAGGGCGGGCGTTTCGACCAGCTCTTTGAAACCGGAGAGGCGGCCGCGCAGGGCACGGTATTCGGGTAGGATGCGGCCGGCCTGGCGCATGAGCCAGACGGGCGTGCGTTCGGTGGCTTCGCCGCGGGCGGCGCGGAGGAAAAGGTCGTTCTTAATCACAGATGGTGCAGATGAAGCCGCTGATGTCGCAGATGATGTTCTGCTAGCGGATGGTGGTTGGGTAGGGAGTGTTAAAATTGACTTGGTTTAAAATCGTGGCATTAGCTAACTCAGTATCTCAAATTTCACTTTTGATTAAGTAAATTCAGGGCAGAAAGACTCCGCCGTCAGGACGTCAGCTGTGAGCATTTCGCCATCATCTGCCTCATCAGCGGCCTAAGCCTGGAAAGAGCGCCCCGATGGCCGAGGCAAAAAAGTTAACTCCAATAGCCAGCGTGATAAAGCCCATGATGCGCGCCATGGCCGCCATGCCCGGCTTGCCCAGGATGCGCGTGAGCCGCAGCGAGGACACGAGGATGAGAAAGCTGGCCAGCGCCACCAGCACGAAGCCCAGCAGGGTAAAGGCCTTGTCAGGATACGTGGGCCGAATCAGGCCGATGCAGACGGCCATGGAGCCCGGCCCCGAGAGCATGGGCATGGCCAGCGGCACGAAGCTGATATCATCCTTGAGCTTGCTCTCGGCCAAGGCGTCGGGGCCCACCCGGTCGCGGTTGGCGCCGGGCGTGAGTAGCTCAAAGGCCGAGCGCATGAGCAGAATGCCGCCCGCGATGCGCAGGTGCTGAATGTTGATGCCGAAAAAGTCGAGAATGTAGTGTCCGCCGAAAAAGGCCACGCTCAGAATGGCCACCATGTACACGCAGGCGCGCAGGGCCGTGCTCAAACGCTCGGTGCCCCGGTCGCCGTCGGTCAGGGTGAGGAACACGGGCATGGCGCTGAACGGATTGACCACCGAAAACAGCGTGGTGAAGGTGGCGAGCAGGATTTCCATGCAGAAGCGGCGGGGTGCGGCGAGAGGCAAACTGCCCGCGGCGCCCCCATTGCCCACCGCAAAGGTAGGCCCGGGCGCGGGCTGGCCGAAAAGTCGCTATTTTGGCCTCCCAACCGCCGGCTCCGGCCCGCGTACAACCGCCGCGGGGCCGCCGGCCCCGCTTTTCCCGCTGCCTTCATGAGCTCTGATTCTTCTGCCGCTGCGGCGGCCGGTGCCGCCGACGAGCGTCCCGCGCCCACCGAAACGCCCCTGGTGGGCATCATCATGGGGTCCAAGTCGGACCTCAAAATCATGGGTGCCGCCGCCGACCTGCTCCGGCAGTTTGGCATCCCGTACGACATCACCCTGGTCTCGCCCCACCGCACCCCGCACCGCATGGTCGAGTACGCCGAAAATGCCCGCAAGCGCGGCCTGCGGGTCTTGATTTGCGGGGGCGGCGGCGCGGCCCACCTGCCCGGCATGGTGGCGGCCTTCACCACGCTACCCGTTATCGGGGTGCCCATCAACTCCACGCTTTCCATTCAGGGACTGGACTCGATTCTGAGCATGATACAGATGCCGGCCGGCACGCCCGTGGCCACCGTGGGCCTCGACAATGCCACCAACGCCGCCATCCTGGCCACCCAGATGCTGGCCCTGAGCAATGCCCGGCTGGCCGACGTGCTGGAAAAGTACCGCAACACGCTCAAAGACCGGGTGATGCGCACCATCGAGGAACTGCGCAAGGGCGGCTTCAGTGACGATGTATGAGGGCAGGAGCTGGTTTCGCGTCAGCCGCCGGCCGATTTAACGGCTTTAAGCTCCGCCGTGCGGCCGGTTTCCTACCTTTACCTCGCTTTCTAAACCCGTCCTGCCTTTGCCTTCTTTGTACGAGCTGCTCCTGACTATTACCCGCGGCCTGGTCTGGCTCCTGGGCGGCCTGGGGCTGCTGGCCACGCTGCTGCCCCTGCTGCGCCAAACAGCCTGGTGGATTCGCATTTTCGACTTCCCCCGCCTGCAGATTGTGCTGGCCCTGATGCTGGCCCTGGCCGGCGGCCTGGCCCTGGGCTGGCTGCGGGCCGGCCCCAGCCAGCAGGCCCTGCTGGCTGCCTTCACCGCGGCCATGCTCTACCAGGCCTGGCGCATTCTGCCCTACACCCGGCTGGCGCGCAAGCAGGTGGCCGACAGCACCCGCGCCGACGACCCGCGCGCCCAGCTCAGCCTGGCGGTGATGAACGTGCTGCAGTACAACCGGCAGGGTGCCCTGGCCCTGGCCACGCTGCAAGAGGCAGCCCCCGATGTCATCATGGCCGTCGAAACCGACCCCTGGTGGCGCGAGCAGCTGCGGCCGCTGGAAGAAACCCACCCGCACGTGTGCCACGAGCCGCTGGACAATACCTACGGCCTGCTGTTCTTTTCGCGCCTGCCGCTGCGGCAGTGCCAGGTGAAATACCTGCTCGACGACGACGTGCCCTCGCTGCATACCCACGTGCAGCTGCCCGACGGCCTGACCTGGGTGCGCCTTTACGGCCTGCACCCCAAGCCGCCCGCGCCCCAGGAAGCTAAAACCAGCACCAAGCGCGACGCCGAGCTGCTGCTGGTGGGCAAGGAAGTAGACCGCCGCGACGAGCCCACCATCGTGTTCGGCGACATGAACGACGTGGCCTGGTCGCACACCTCCGAGCTGTTTCGGCGCGTCTCGGGTCTGCTCGACCCGCGCGTGGGCCGGGGCCTGCTGCCCACCTTCCACGCCGAGCACCGCCTGCTGCGCTGGCCGCTCGACCACGTGTTTGTTTCGCCCCACTTTCAGGTGGTGCACATGGCGCGGCTGCCCTACGTGGGCTCCGACCATTTTCCCATTTTCGTGCGCCTGAGCTACGAGCCCCAGCACAAGGCCACCCAGGAAGAAAATGCCGAGCAGGCCGACGCCGACGACGTGGCCGAAGCCAACGAGAAAATTGCCGAAGGCTACGCCGAAGAGCAGGAAGAAGAGGAAGTGGAGGCTAGCAGTAATGCGTAGGTAAGTTAGCTCCGGAGGAGCAGCCCCTCGGCGGCGGCACCGCGACCACCCATTATCGTAAAAAAGCCCCAGCGGAGCGACCCCCTGCTGGCCGCAATAAGTGCGGTCTGGCTGGGTCGCCCCGTTGGGGCTTGGTTGTTTTAACTGTATTTGGGCTTTTCCGCTGAGCTGCTCCTTTGGGACTAACCCCGCGCAGCCGGTCGTAAGCCGCTTACTTCGCTGCGGCCTGAATCGGCTCGAAATCCGTGGTGCGGTAGGCGCGGCCGGTGGCGTTCTGAAACGTGGGACGCACGCGCACGCTCAGCCGCCCGGGCTGCCGGCTCCAGGAGCTGAGGGCCGCGGCCAGGGCTTCGGGCCGGAGGCCGGCCGCGAGGGCATCGTGCACGTTGGCCGTCACGGCCAGCGGAATGGCGAGCGTGCCGCGGGGGCCAATTTCCAGCACCTCGTCGGTGCTGCCGCTGGCCACCTCGCGGTTGTCGACCAGCACTTCGTATTCCAGCTGGTTCAGCAGCACCTTATCGCGGTTGGGGTTGCGGGCTTCAAGGCGCAGGCGCAGCTTCAGCGGCACGTTGTCGGCCCCACGGGCCGCCGCGAGCTGGCTGGTCTGGGCCGGCGACAGGGCAGCACCGCCAGCGCCCGGCTGCACGTCGAGGCCGGCCAACTGGGCCTCATCGATGCCGACTAGCCGGAAAGTGGTTTTGGCGTAGGTGCGCACGGCTTTCAGCTGCTGGCGCGGGCTGGGTTTGGCGGGAGCCGCGCCGGCGCTGGTAGCCGGAAATTTCGCGCCCTCCTGGCTTTGCTCGCTCACTGAGCAGCCGCCTGCGGCCAGCAGGAAACTCAGGGTCAGGGCCTGAGCGGCACGACTCCGAAGAAAAACTGATTTCATAAGGAAGAAAATAATACCGGCGGGCGGCAACGTAAACGGCGCCGGAAGATACTGCCTGGCGCGTAGAAGCCGAGCACTGCTGCCGCCCAACGCAGCACATACGAGCAAAAGCAGTTGACGTTAATTTAATCAAAAAGGCCGGACGCAAGCGCCCGGCCTTTTCTCTGCTGCTCAACCGCATCAGCGGAATCAGCGACTACAACTACTTCGTGTTCACTTCCTCGTAGTCCACGTCGGTCACGTTGTCGGCGCCCTGGGGCTGACCCTGCTGGCCGTTGCCCCCCGGCTGGCCGGCGCCGCCGAAGGGGTTGCCACCCTCGGCACCCCCCGGCTGGCCGGCCCCATCGGCGCCCGCCGCGGCGTACATCTCCTGCGAGGCGGCCTGCCAGGCGGCGTTGATGGCCGTCATGGCGGTGTCAATCTGGGCCAGGTCCTTGCTTTCGTGAGCCTTGCGCAGGTCGGCCAGGGCGTTTTCGATGGCGGTTTTGTTACCGCCACTCAGCTTGTCGCCGTACTCCTTGAGCTGCTTCTCGGTCTGGAAAATCATCGAGTCGGCGGCGTTCACCTTGCTGATGCGCTCGGTCTCGGCCTTGTCGGCTTCGGCGTTGGCGGCGGCTTCGTCGCGCATGCGCTTGATGTCGTCGTCGCTCAGGCCGGAGCTGGCTTCGATGCGAATTTTCTGCTCCTTGCCGGTGCCCTTGTCCTTGGCCGTCACGTGCAGGATGCCGTTGGCGTCGATGTCGAAGGTTACCTCAATCTGCGGTACGCCGCGGGGCGCGGGCGGAATAGAGTCGAGGTGGAACTTGCCGATGGTGCGGTTCTGGCCGGCCAGCGGCCGCTCGCCCTGTAGCACGTGGATTTCCACGCTGGGCTGGTTGTCGGAGGCCGTCGAGAAGGTCTCCGATTTTTTGGTTGGAATGGTGGTGTTGCTTTCGATGAGCTTGGTCATCACGCCGCCCTTGGTCTCGATGCCGAGCGACAGCGGGGTCACGTCAAGTAGCAGCACGTCCTTCACCTCGCCGGTGAGCACGCCGCCCTGGATGGCGGCGCCGATGGCCACTACTTCGTCGGGGTTCACGCCCTTGCTGGGCTTCTTGCCAAAGAACTTCTCGACTTCTTCCTGAATGCGCGGGATGCGGGTCGAGCCGCCCACCAGAATCACCTCGTTGATGTCCGAAGTGCTCAGGCCGGCGTCCTGCAGGGCCTTTTTCACCGGCTCCATCGAGCGGCGCACGAGGTCGTCGGCCAGCTGCTCGAACTTGGCGCGGCTCAGCTTCACCACCAGGTGCTTGGGGCCCGAAGCCGTGGCCGTGATGTAGGGCAGGTTGATTTCCGTCTCGGTCGAGCTGGACAGCTCGACTTTGGCTTTTTCGGCGGCTTCTTTCAGGCGCTGCAGAGCCATGGGGTCCTGGCGCAGGTCGAGGCCCTCGTTGTCCGACTTAAACTGGTCGGCCAGGAAGTTGATGATGACCTGGTCGAAGTCGTCGCCGCCGAGGTGGGTGTCGCCGTTGGTGCTCAGCACCTCAAACACGCCGTCGCCCAGCTCCAGAATGGAAATATCGAAGGTGCCGCCGCCGAGGTCGTACACGGCGATTTTCTGGTCTTTGTGCTGCTTGTCGAGGCCGTAGGCCAGGGCCGCGGCCGTGGGCTCGTTGATGATGCGCTTCACGTCGAGGCCCGCGATGGCGCCGGCTTCCTTGGTGGCCTGGCGCTGGGCATCGTTGAAGTAAGCCGGCACCGTGATAACGGCTTCGGTGACGGGCTGGCCGAGGTAGTCTTCGGCGGTCTGCTTCATCTTTTGCAGCACCATGGCCGAGATTTCCTGCGGCGTATAGTTGCGGTCGCCGATTTTCACGGCCACCGTGTTGTTCGAGCCGGGGGCCAGCTCATAGGCCACGTGCTTTTTCTCCTCGCTCACCTCGGAGAACTGCCGGCCCATGAAGCGCTTGATGCTGGCGATGGTGTTTTTGGGGTTCGTGACGGCCTGGCGCTTGGCCGGGTCGCCTACTTTGCGCTCGCCTTTGCCGCCATCGAGGAAGGCCACGATGGAAGGCGTGGTGCGGCGGCCTTCGGAGTTCGGGATTACGACGGGCTCGTTGCCTTCCATTACGGCTACGCAGGAGTTGGTCGTACCCAGGTCAATAC
>CAXUEM010000012.1:13094-13622 GCA_964249885.1 uncultured Hymenobacter sp.
GGTCAATACCGATTATCTTGCCCATGGTGGGGAGGTTATCTTGAAGGTGAAGGTGTCAGGTTACAGGGTGCGCCCCGGCCGAACCCAGGCGCGCCGGGGCTTTTACAAGCCGCGTACCAGCCGGGGTTTAGGTGACATATTGGCTTGTTTGGGGCCGCGGCGGGGGCGGTAGACGGCGCGTTAGGGCCTGAGCCTGTCGTTGTTGCGGGGATTTGGGAAACGAGGCGGGCGCGGGCTGCCAGTTTTGCGGGGGAACTGATAGGTAAGTTGCTTTACCTTGCATTAGAGTACAGTATTTATAACTCCTTCGACACCAAAAAATAATACAAGTGTATGAATAATGTATTTAATAACACTGAGGAGATTGGCATTCTTGCTGCTAAAAGAATTCTCATGCAGGACTTTGGATGGATTGTTCGTGAGAAGACGAAGCGAGATATAGGAATTGATGCAGAAGCAGAAACTAAAGAGGGACTGCTGATTCAAATCCAGATTAAAACGGGTATTAGCAATTTTGCTCTTTTAAAA
>CAXUEM010000012.1:13632-14834 GCA_964249885.1 uncultured Hymenobacter sp.
TCACATATTATGTAAATGAGTATCATTACAATTACTGGACAACTTTAAAAGCACCGATTCTTTTTCTAGCTCACATACCTGAGACTGATAAAACGTATTGGCAGATAGTAACAAAAGATGCTCTTTCCAAATCTAAGGGCACTTCTTGGATACTATTTGCTCCTTATAAAAACGAGTTAGATACGAATGCGAAGGAGGAAATACTGAACTTGTTGGTTGAGATTAAATATCCTACAACATATGAAATTGAAACCAATCCGTTTGATGAATCTATAACAGTTACTAGTGCGCCGATAGATTTAGGACGCCTTCGAGAAGTTACCTGGGAAATTATGGAGCCCGTGTATCGTAAACTTGTTGCACATGCGGAGATAACTGATTTGAAGCGACATGCCTTGCTTAATCCAACTGACTTAAAGCTTCGGTTAAAGATAGTAGTTAAGCATGTAGAGGTTGGCGATGTTACTAATGCCTTTAGCGAGTTAAACAGTCTAATTTATTTCTTAAATAAAAAGGCCGATGCTGATGATAGAATCATCGCGCATTGGGCGCGATATTACTTATCAATTTTAAAAGAAGGTGCTAAGGATTTTATTATAAAGATTAGTCGTGCAAAACCGGTTTTTTATACACGAATTTTCGTTTTTGGTGAAAACACACACTTGATACATATGGATAAAGTTGTTGCTTATTTTGGAGATGTGTCACATCTGCTAGAAAAATTTGCTTACGACACTTTTATGTTGCCACTAAATGTGCCCATTAATATTGTGAACTCCCCCATTTCGATTCAGCCCACAATCACAATGACGGCTGGTTCAGATGGTGAATCACCAGCTCTGCCGGTATTAGTGTAAGTCAATTCATAGTAATATATAATGATGGTAATATTTTAGAGGAGTTCAGCGAGAATCTTATTCCTCGTGACCAATGAGAGCATGAACAGGAAAGACTAAGCAGGCCGACGCAGTTTACCAAGTTTCCCCGCAACCCCCGCCGCGCCCGGTTTGGCCAGCGGCTTGCGCTGGGCGGGGTTCTTGGAGGCGGAAAAGGCGGCTTTGAGCTTTTTGGCTTCGGCTTCGGTCAGCTCGCGCCACTCGCCGGGGGCCAGGCCGTCGATAGTCAGAAAGGCGATGCTCACGCGCAGCAGGCGCAGGCAGGGCAGGCCCACGGCGGCCGTCATCTTGCGCACCTGCCGGTTC
>CAXUEM010000012.1:14880-17605 GCA_964249885.1 uncultured Hymenobacter sp.
GGCGGCGGCGCAGCTGTTGCAGCATCTCGTCGGTGGGCACGCCTTCCACCTGCACCCAGTAGGTTTTCGGGACCTTGAACCTGGGGTCGCTCAGGCGGTGCTGCAGGGGCTTATCGTCGGTGAGCAGGACCAGGCCCTCGCTGTCGTAATCGAGCCGGCCGACGGGGTAGATGCCGGGCAGCGGCACGAACTGCTTGAGAGTGGCGCGCCCTTGCTCGTCGGTGAACTGGGTAAGGACTTCGTAGGGCTTGTTGACGAGGATGTAGCGCATGGGGAGTTAAGAGTTATGAGTTAAGAGTTAAGAGTTAAAAGGTGGTTGAAAGCAGAGCCAGCAGGGGGTAGCGCAGCTTTAACTCTTAACTCATAACTCTTAACTCACCTTTCCCACCACCGCGACTGTGGCAGCGGGGCGCCCAAAGTTACCGGTTCGCCCAGGCGTGGCGTGGTCAGGGGCTGGGCGAGGCGGGCGGCTTCGGCGGTGGCGCGGCGGATGGGGTCGCGCCAGGCGTGGTTGGCTTCGGTGAAGGCGGCCCAGTGCACGGGCAGCATGAGACGGGCGCGCAGGTCGCGGGCGGCCTGCACGCTTTGCTCGGGCATCATGTGAATTTCGGCCCAATTCGCGTCGTACTGCCCGCATTCCATCAGGGCCAGGTCGAAGGGGCCGTACTGGGCACCGATGTTGGCGAAGTGCGGGCCGTAGCCACCGTCGCCGCTGTAAAATAGGCGTTTGGTCGGCGTCTGCATAATCCAGGAGGCCCAGAGTGTGGAATTGCGGTTGCTGAGGCCGCGGCCCGAGAAGTGCCGGGCCGGGGTGCAGCGCAAGGTCAGGCCGGGCAGCTGCACGCTGTCGCCCCAGTTCATTTCGCGGATGCGCTCCGGCGCCACGCCCCAGCGGCGCAGGTGGGCCCCGATGCCCAGCGGCACGCAGAACCGGCCCACCTTGTCTTTGAGGCGGCGGATGGTTTCGTAGTCGAGGTGGTCGTAGTGGTCGTGGGAGATGAGCACGGCCGCAATGGGCGGCAGCTTGTCGGCCGTGATGGGCACGGTGGGATTGTAGCGGTTGGGCGTGGCCCAGCTCACCGGGCCCATTTCCTGGCCCAGCATGGGGTCGAGCAGGATGTTCTGCCCGGCTATTTCCACCAGGCTGGCCGAATGGCCGAACCAGGTTACGCGCACCATTTCCGGCGTTTTGCGGGTGATGCTGAGCGAGTCGAGTTGCAGCATGGGCAGCGGGGCCGCCGGCTTGGCCTGCGGGTCTTTCTTGAAAATGAATTTCCAGATAGCCTTCACCGTGCCCTCGCCGGTGGACAAGGCCGTGGGCACCAGGTTCACAAACTCGCCGTCGCGGTAGTGGCCGGATTGGGCGTAGGCCTGCTTTTCGGCTTTCGTAGGTTTGCCGCCAAACTGCGGGCCGAGGCTGGCGAAAGCCACTGCTGCCACTAGGAGAGTGCCGAGGATGCCGATGGAGGTCAAGAGGAGGGTTTTGGGAAGGCTCATTAATCGGGTAGACGCGGAAGTGGTGCCACGACTTTTTCCAGTCGTGGTATCACTCTCGTCGAGCCAGCAGGGGGTGGTGCATGTGGTTCAACGATAGTGGTACCACGACTGGAAAAAGTCGTGGCACCACCCAGCCGGGCCACCGCTAAACTACACGCTGCCCGAGTATTTGCGCGCGGCCCACTCCACGGCCAGAAAGCCGACAAGCAGGAAAAACAGCCACTTCAGATTTATTAAATCCTTGAGGTCTTCCTCCTCGGAAATCACCGGCTTGTAGCCGGCTTGCAGAATGTCCTGGCCCAGCTGGGCTAGCTGGGCCGGGAAGTAGAGCCGCTGGCCGCTGCGGCGGGCCAGTTGCGAAAGCAGGTTGTGGTCGGCGCGCGACTCCAGGGCCTCCAGTGGCTGGCTTTGCACGAGCAGCTCGCCGCTGGCCTGCTGGGGCTGGCCGCCGAGCACGGCGCGGGCCTGGTAGCGGTAGAGGCCGGCCGGCAGCGGACCCAGGTGCAGCGGGGCGCCGTCTTCGCCGGGCGAGAAGCTGAAGGTGCGGACGCGCTGCCGGGCATCGGTCAGGGTGACAGTAACAGGCTGATTGTAGATGCGCTCGAACACGGCGTTGTAGGTTTCGGCGCCCAGGGTCACGTCGTCCTGGGTGCCGAAGCTGTCCTGCGTGGGGTACACGTCGAGGCGCTTTTTGTTCGCGTTCTGGGTGAGCAGCTGCAGGGTGCGGATGATGAGACGGTCGTAGGCCTCGGGGCGGTCGTCGTGCTGGGTGGCTTCGGTCAGGCGCCACTGCCAGGAACCGTCGGTGAGCAGGGTGGCCTGGCGCTGCTCCGAGGTGCCGCCGAACACCAGCAGGGGCTTCTGGGTGGGCACGCGGCCGGCCTGCTGCCAGAGGGCGGCTTCGGCGCCGCGGCCGAGGCGGTAGTCGCCGAAGGGCACCGGCGCGGGCGGGTAGGCGGCAAAGCGGCGGGCCGTTTCCTCGTCGAACGAAAACCGCGTGAAGGCCGGGTTGGGCAGCGGCGTCACGTCATCGGTCTGCAGGCCGCGCGGGCTGATGGTCAGGCCGGTACCCAGCCGGTTGTAAGCGGTTAAGTCAGACTGCGCGCCCAGCACGTACAGCGCGGGCACCCGCCGGGCCTGCACCCGCGTCAGGGTCTCATTGTTCAGCCCATCAAGCGCCGGCAGCTGGTGCAGGATGGCAATGTCGAACTCCGCATCGGCTTTAAGC
>CAXUEM010000012.1:17615-22267 GCA_964249885.1 uncultured Hymenobacter sp.
GCTTTAAGAGGGGCCACGCCGGGCAAACTCAGGGTAAGGTCGAAGTTGTCGTTGCCGAGAATAGCCGCCCGCAGCGCCTTGAGGTCGGGGTGGGGGGCGCCGCCGGCCAGCAGCACCCGCAGCTTGCCCTTCACGATTTCGATGAACGCCGTGCGGGCATTATTGAGCAAGGTGAACTCGCCGGGCTGCCCCACAATAGCCACCTCGTAGCGGCGCTTGCCGGGCGCGGGCGCCGTGATTTGGAAGGTGGTTTTGAGGCGTTTGCGGCCGGCCAGCAGGGGGATGCGGCGGCGCTCCAGCACGCGGCCGCCCTCGCGCAGCTCCACGGTGGCCGCGGTGCCGGCGTAGCCCTCGAAGCCCAGCTCGGCCTCGATGGGAAACTTGTTGCCGCTGAAGGCCACGCGGTTGTAGGTCAGGTTAGTCAGGCGCAGGTCGCGCTTGGGCACGGTGTCGCCCAGAGCCACGGCGTAAATCGGGAAGCTGAACTCGCCCGGCACCGGCACCGGCCCGCGGTTGGCCAGCCCGTCGCTGACCAGCACCACGCCGGCCAGGTTGCGGTCCTGGTACCCCTGCTGGACGCCGCCGAGCAGCTGGCCCAAATCGGTGGTGGCCGTGGTGAAGCGCAATGAGTCGGGCCGCGCCGGGCGGCGGGGGGCCGGGCTCAGCGTGCGGGTTTCGACCTGAAAGCCGCGCTGCCGCAGGGTTTGGGCCAATTGGGCTAGGCCGGTTTTCGCTTGGCTCAGCGTGGCTTTGGGCGTGAACAGCTCCACCGACTGCGAGTTGTCGACGGCCAGCACCACGGTGGGCGCCTCGGTGCGGGTGGTGGTGTTGCGCACCACCGGCGCCAGCAGCAGAAAGCACAGAAAGCTGACTACGGCCAGCCGCAGGGCGGCCAGCGCGTAGTTCAGCGCCCTCCCCCACGGCGCCTTGGCCGAGTAGAGCAGAGCCGCGTAGCCCGCGCCCACGGCCAGGCACAATAGAATAAACCAGGGGGAATAGGCGGTGGAAAGCAAGATAGAAGGAAAATGAGACGCCGTAGCAGTAGCCAGCGGCCACTTACGAACGCGAAGAACGGCTAAGTTCGGCCAACGCCCCGGCGGGCGTCAGCACCGGCAGCGTACTACCCCCAAAATCGGCTTGGTTGCGCGTTACAATGGCTTGAATGGCGCCTGAGGAGGTTGCGGCGTAGTGCTGCAAGCCGTCCTCAAAATCCGAAAATGGCCCGGTGGTGGCCTGCCGCACCACGGCCCCATCAACGCCGACAATGGTAACGAGCTGCGCTAGCCGGCTCACTAATTCGCGGGCATTGGCGGGGTTGGTTTGCTTGCGCAACACATAGTAAATAGTGCCAAACGACAAGCTAGCGACGTAAAGCGTGGCGCGCCGTTCCAGACCGGCGCGAAAAACCGCTAGCGCATCCTCGGCGAAGGGCTCCCGCCGGGCCAGGAAGTCAATCACCACGTTCGTATCCAGAAAGTAATGCCTCATCAGTGAGACTCCCGTTCTAGGTAGTTGTCGGCAATGTGGTCCTTGTAGTTATAATCAGCTGGCAGGCTGATGCAGCCATACAAGGCGGCCAGCTCCGGCGCCAACGGCCGGCCAGCGACTTCAGGGCTTGGCACCACGACGGGCCGCAGCAGCTCGGCCACCAGCACCGATAGGTCGGTACCCGTACGGCGGGCATACTCCTGGGCCTGATAAACCAAATCGTCGTCGAGGGTGAACGTGAGCGTGGACATAAGCAACAAGTTAGGCGTAAGCGCGACAAGTCAAGGACGCTGCCGGTTGCTAACGGCGCAGCACCGTAACCAGTTCGGGGCTGTTAAAGATGCTGACCGGCGAAATCACCGTTTCGGCCAGCGGCAGGCGGCGGCCGTAGCGCTCCCGCAGCTTGGCCTGCACGGCGGGGTGGCTGAGGTCGAACTCCCTTAGCCGCTGCAGCCGGCCCAGCCGGCGCCCCAGCCCGCGCGCATACACCTTCCAGATAAGCTCGGAGCAATATATCCGGTCGTCGGCCCAGCCAAAATACAGGTCGTAGCCTTTGCCCAGCAGGGGGTAGCCGGCCGCTTTCAGCTTGGCCAGAGCGGCGGGAGTGAGGGCCGTATCAGCGTCGCGCAGGCGCTTGGTCACGAAGTGCCCGCCCTGTCCGCGCGCCAGCCACTGGGCCAGCGGCGTCAGCTTTACCGGCTGCACCGCCTCAAATACCTGCCAGCTGCCGTTTTGCCGGTACAGGATACCGCAGTGGCTGTACGGCGAGCGGGTAGCCAGCTGAATGGCCTGGCTTTGGGCGGAGGTAGAGGTGTGAAAAATCAGGTCGCCGTCGCGCAAGTCGGGCGCGGGCTGGGCGACGGTGGCAGCAGCGGCGCGGCCCTGCTGGAAACGGGCGTAGCGCCGGTGCAGGCGCGGGTAGGCCAGCACCGCCAGCAGTATCAATGGAAATAAAATCAGCAGATGGCGCCGCATGGAAATAGTGGCTGACCTACGTCAGCATCCCCCCATCCACTTGCAGCACCTGCCCGGTGATATACGCCGACTCCTCCGAGGCCAGGAAGGCGGTGGCTTTGGCTACGTCCTCCGGGGTGCCGCCGCGCTTGAGCGGAATGGCCTTGCGCCACTCGTCTACCTGCTTCTGGTCTAGGGCATCGGTCATTTCGGTTTCGATGAAGCCGGGGGCAATGGCGTTGCAGCGGATGTTGCGCGAGCCCAGCTCCAGGGCCACCGACTTGGTGAAGCCGATGATGCCGGCCTTGGAGGCGGCGTAGTTAGCCTGCCCGGCGTTGCCTTTCAGGCCTACCACACTGGTCATGTTGATGATGGAGCCGGCTTTAGCGCGCATCATGGGCTTGGTGGCGGCTTTGGTGAGGTTGAATACTGACTTGAGGTTGACGCGCAGCACCTCATCCCACTGCTGTTCGCTCATGCGCATGAGCAGGCCGTCCTGGGTGATGCCGGCGTTATTGACCAGGATATCGAGCCGACCGAAGTCGGCCAGCATCTCATCCACCAGCTTTTCGGCCTGGGCGTAGTCGGCGGCGTCGGAGCGGTAGCCTTTTACCTGGGTACCGTGAGCGGCCAGCTCGGCTTCTAGGGCCTGGCCTTTCTCAACCGAGGACAGATAGGTGAAGGCCACGTTGGCGCCGAGCTGGGCGAAATACGTGGCAATGGCGCGGCCAATGCCTTTGGAGGCGCCGGTGATAAGGGCAGTTTTGCCGGCGAGAGCGGAGGTCGAAGTCGGGGTCATGGCGGCGAAGGTAAGTAACGCGGACTGGAGTAGTCGGCGCGCGAAAAGCACCTGAGCACCCCCTGCTGGCCGGCTGCGCCGACCACCCCCGAAGCTCAGGCGCGGGCTAAAGTCCGCGCGGCCGCGCGCTACCTTCGCCCCTGATTATGCCTTACCATGACATCTGCATTCTCGGCGCCGGGCCGGGCGGGGCCACGGCCGCCCTGCACCTGGCCCGCGCCGGCCAGCCCTGCCTGCTGCTCGATAAAGCCAGCTTCCCCCGCGACAAAGTGTGCGGCGACGCGCTCAGCGGCAAGGTGCTGAGCGAGTTGCGGCGCCTGGATGAAACGCTGCCAACCCGGCTGGCTGCGTTTCCGGCGCAGGTGCCAAGCTGGGGCATCGATTTTTTCGCGCCCAACGGCCGCCGCCTGGCCGTGCCCTTCAAGCCCAAGTACGATAAGCAAGTGGACCGGGCCGCCGGCCACGTGGCCAAGCGCCTCGACTTCGACAACCTGCTGGTGGACGAAGTGCGACAGCGCCCGCAGATAACCTTCCGCGAAAATGTGGACGTGGCCCGCACCGAACGTACCGCTGCCGGCTGGGAGCTGTTTGATAAAAATGGCCAGCTTATCACGGCTTGCCGCCTGCTGCTGGTAGCCAATGGTGCTCAATCCGAATTTGCCCGCAAAACGGCCGGCCACGAGCTGGAGCCTGACCACCACTGCGCCGGCCTGCGCGCCTACTACCGCGGCGTGAGCGGCCTGGGCGCCGACAACTTCATCGAGCTGCACTTCATCAAGGAGTTTCTGCCCGGCTACTTGTGGGTGTTTCCACTGCCCAACGGCGAGGCCAACGTGGGGGTAGGCATGCTCTCAAGCGTAGTGTCGAAAAAGAAAATCAACCTACGCGAGCGGCTGGCCGACATTCTGGCCACGCACCCCACGCTCAGCCCACGCTTTGCCCAGGCCGAGCTGCTGGGGCCGGTGCGCGGCTGGGGCCTGCCGCTGGGCTCCAAGCGCCGGCCGCTTTCCGGTGAGAACTACCTCCTGCTCGGCGACGCCGGCTCCCTGATTGACCCGTTCAGCGGCGAGGGCATTTCGCACGCCATGGTCAGCGGCCGTCATGCCGCCGACTGGGCCGCGCGGGCCGTGGCCGCCGAAGATTTTTCGGCTGAGTTCGTGAAAGGCTACGACCGCGCCGTGTACAACCGCCTGGGCCAGGAGCTGCGCCTGAGCCGCCTGATGCAGCGCCTGCTCAACTTTCCCAGCCTGTTCAACATCGTGGCCAACCGCGCCGCCAGCAACCCCACGCTGGCCGAAACCCTGTCCATGATGTTCATGGACCTGGACCTGCGCGAGCGGCTGCGGCAGCCGGGCTTCTACTTCCGGCTACTGTTTGGGGGCTGATTCGGGCGTGCCAGCAGGGGGGGGAG
>CAXUEM010000013.1:0-21411 GCA_964249885.1 uncultured Hymenobacter sp.
GGGCTAGGGGATGGGGTTGCGGCAAAGAGCGACCAAAAACAACCCGACCATCCTAAAACCAAACACGGCCTCCTCGCCCGCTTCTTTGCCTGGTTCAATCAAAAATTTCAGCGCCTCACCGACTGGTACACCGGCCGCGTGGAGTTCGGCCTGAAGTACCCGCGCTGGATGGTGGCGGTGGTGGCCGCCCTGCTGGTGGGCACGTTTTTCCTCTACCGAGCTAAGCCGTCGGGCTTCGTACCCACCGAGGACGAAGGGCGCCTGCTGGTCACCTTCACCCTGCCCGAGGCAGCCAGCGTGGACCGCACCGTGGCCGTGCTGCAGGGCATTATGAAGGAGCTCAAAAGCACGCCGGGCGTGAACCACTTCTCGGGCCTGGCGGGGCTGAATGCCATCAACTTTTCCTCGAAATCGAACAGCGGCAGCTTGTTTGTGCAGCTCAAGCCCTGGGACGAGCGCAAGGACGACGGCCTCCAGGCCAAGGACCTCGTGGACACGCTGCAGCGGCGGCTGGGCCGGTTCCGGGAGGCCAAGGTGGTCGTGATTCCGCCGCCGGCCATTCCGGGGTTGGGCAACACGTCGGGCTTTTCGTTTGTGCTGCAGCAGCGCGAAACCCAGACCGACATTCAGGCCTTCGACCGCACCTTGCAAACCTTCCTGGGCGCCATCCGGCAGCGGCCCGAAATTGCCAAGGGCTTCTCGTTTTTCACCGCCAACACGCCGGCCTACAAGCTGGAAATCAACCGCGCCAAGTGTAAGCAGCTGGGCGTGAGCATCGCCGAGGTGGGCCAGGCCCTGCAAACCTACCTGGGCTCGGCCTACGTGAACGACTTCACGCTCTACGGCCGCACGTTCAGAGTATTAGCCCAGGCCGACACCGCCTACCGCGGCGACATGGCCGCCCTGGGCCAGTACTACGTGCGTAACGAAACCGGCGGCATGGTGCCGCTGAGCGCCGTGACCAGCTACGAGCGCACGGCCACCGCCCCGCAGATTTCGCACTACAACCTGTTCCGCTCGGCCGACATCAACGGCGACCCCGGCGAGGGCTACAGCACCGGCGACGCCATCAAGGCGCTGGAAGAAGTGGCCGGCGAAACCCTGCCGCCGGGCTACGGCTACGAGTTTTCAGGTTTGAGCCGCGAAGAGCAGCAGGCCGGCAACCAAAGCCTGTACATCTTCGGCCTCTCCCTGGTGTTCGTGTTTCTGGTGCTGGCGGCGCTCTACGAGAGCTGGACGGTGCCCTTCGCCGTGCTCGTGTCGGTGCCGGTGGGTACACTGGGCGCCATCCTCACCCTGACCTTGGTGCCGGAGCTCACCAACAACGTCTACGCCCAGATTGGCCTCGTCACGCTGGTCGGTTTGGCCGGCAAGAATGCCATTCTCATCGTCGAGTTTGCCAAAGAGCGCCTCGAAGCCGGCACCGACCTCACCCAGGCCACGCTCGAAGCCGTACGCCTGCGCTTTCGGCCCATCGTGATGACCTCGCTCTCGGCCATTCTGGGCGTGGTGCCGCTCATCATTGCCTCGGGCGCGGGCGCCATCAGCCGGCAGCACATCGGCTGGACGGTATTCGGTGGGCTGCTGATGGCCACGGCCGTGGGCACGGCCATCGTGGCCGTGTGCTATGTGCTCATCACCCAGCTGGCCTACAGCAAAGAGGAGCTGGAAGGATTCAAGAAAAAAGCGGAGGAGGAGAAAGACAAGGAGAATGAGGGCGCCGAACAGCCGGCCGGGGAGCCCACGACGTAGAGCTTAGAATTTAGAACGTAGAACTTAGACAGTGAAAAGCCAGCCTGTTTTGTCAATTTCAGTTCTGAGTTCTAAGCTCTAAATTCTAAGCTCTCCGATTGAACGTTTCATGTCTGCTTTCTGCCACGTTGGCTGTTCCGGCTACCACTACCGCCACTGGCGCGGCGTTTTCTACCCCGACAAGCTGCCCATGCGGCGCTGGTTTGAGTTCTACAGCCAGCACTTCCGCACCCTGGAGCTGAACGTGACCTTCTACCGCTTTCCGCAGCTCAGCTTTCTGCAGAACTGGTACGCCCAGAGCCCCGAGGGCTTCACGTTTGCGGTAAAGGCGCCCAAGCTGATAACCCACTTCAAGCAGTTCAGCAACTGCCGGCAGCTGCTGGCCGACTTCTACGACACCACGGCCAACGGCCTGGCCGAAAAGCTGGGCGCCGTGCTCTTCCAGCTGCCCCCGCGCCTGGCCTACGCCCCCGACCGCCTGGCCCGCATCCTCGACGCGCTGGACCCGGCCTTCGGCAACGTGCTGGAGTTTCGCCACCCCAGCTGGTGGCAGCAGGACGTGTATGCCGCCCTGCGGGAGCGCGGCATCAGCTTCTGCGGTCAGAGCCACCCCCTGCTGCCCGATGTCGTAATCAGCACCGCGCCGCTGCTCTACTACCGCTTCCACGGCGTGCCCGACCTGTACCGCTCGCCTTATTCCGAGGAAGAATTAAGCCGAATAGCCGCTGAAATCCGCTGCAAGCAGGGGGTAGAAACCGCTTTCCTGTATTTCAACAACGACATCGACGCCTCGGCCATAGCCAATGCCCGGCAGCTGCGCGAGCTGCTCGGTGCAAGCTGAGCTACGGCTTCCAGCTACGCTGCCGGCGGCTTGAAAAGCCAGTTCAAGGCGGCCAGCAGGGGGTTGAGGCAAGCTAGCGCACCAGCTGCTGCTGGTAGCGGCGGCCGTTCAGCTCGACTTGCAGCAGGTACAGGCCGGGGGCAGCAGCGCGCAGGTCGAGCTGCACCGTGCCGTCGGGTCCGGCGGTGGCGGGCGCGGCCACGCGCCGGCCCAGCGCATCGTGCAGCTCGACCTGCGCGGGGCGCAATGGGCGGCCGGCGCGCACGGTTACCTGCCCATCCGGACCGGTTGGGTTAGGCGAAACGCTAAAGCTGGCCGCCGGCGCGGCCGGCGCGGCGGCCAGCAGGGTGCTCAAGTGGCGCAGGCGCAGAAAGCGCCATACTTCCGCGCTGGCGTTGATGTCCTGATTGGTGGGCCGGGTGCTGCTTTGCGCCGGAAAGGGCGGATTGATGTTGGCGCCCGGCCAGGTGTGGCCGCCGTTGAGAATGCGCAGATGGTGTACCACGCTGCCGTTGCGGCCTCCGCTCCACACGCTGCGTTCCACGGTGCTGAAGTCGGAGGTACTCAGATTTGGCAGCACCGTAACAATAGGGGTCGGATTGCAGCCGTTGAGATTTACCCAGTATTGCAGTACCGCAGGAATAGAGGCAAATAAAGCATTTCCCTCGTATGGCACGGTAGTGTCGTTGGTGCCGTGAATTTCGAGAATGGGCGTGGGGTGCTGCGGGGTGCAGGCCGCCAGCCGGGCCGTGGTGATGCTACCCGTGACCGAGGCCACCGCCGCAATGCGCGGGCTGAGCTTGCAGGCCAGCTCGTAGCTCATAAAGCCGCCGTTGCTCATGCCGGTGCTGTACACGCGGCTGGGGTTGATGCTGTACTCGGTGCGCAGCTTGTCGAGCAAAGCCGAGATAAATGCCACGTCATCAACCCCGCCCGAGCCGGGCGCCGTGAACGTGTTCCAGTCGCGGACGCCCAGGGCGTTGAGGGCGCCGTTGGGATGTACCACGAGGAAATTGGCCGTGTCGGCAATGGGCCGGAAGTCCCCGTAGTTTTCCTGTTCGATGTTATTGGAGCCGAAGCCGTGCAGGTTGAACAGCAGCGGCACCGGCGTGCCGGCCCGATATGCGGCCGGCACATACACCCGGTATTCGCGCGTGAGCCCGCCGCTCACAATGGTGCCCGAAACGGTGCTCTGAGCCAGCAGGGGGGCAGCCGGCCGCAACAGGCCAAGTATTAAGGCGCTAATGGCCAGATGCTGTAAAAACGATTTCATAGTTAGCTAATTAGAGAAGTCAATTTCGGAAGCCGCCGTCAGTAACCATACGCAGAACCGGCGCCGGGTTCCGCACCCGGCCACAAAAAAAACGGCCCGCTGCTGGAGCGGGCCGTTTTTTTAGCGTTCAGGAAATTTATTCCTAATGGGCGGGCCTAGCGGCGCCGGGGAGCCGGACGGCGCGCGGGCGTCTTCTTCGCCGGAGCTTTCTTCACGGCCGGGGCCGGTGCGGGCGGCAGGTCAGCCAAGCTGGGCGCCGGGCCATACTTCACCTCCGAGGCATTGGGCTCGCCGGTCAGGTAGAGGTCGAACTCTACGCGGCGGTTCAGGGCCTGGCCGGCGGCGGTGGCGTTATCGGCAATAGGCTTGGTCTCGCCGTAGCCGTGCGACACGATGCGGTCGGCGGGCACCGTCTGGCTCAGCATGTAGGTACGGGCCGAAGCGGCGCGGTCGTCGGAGAGGCGCAGGTTGTAGGCGTCGTTGCCCTTGCTGTCGGTGTGGCCCGAGATGCCCAGCGTGTAGTCGGGATACTCGGCCATGAGTTTGGCCAAATCCTGCAGCGTGGGGTAGGAGCTGGGCTTCAGCACCGCCTTGTTGAACTCGAACTGAATGTACTTCGTGGCTTCCGAGAGGCGTTTCTTGGCTTCGGGCTTGAGCTCAGGGCAGCCGCGGTTCGAGGCCGGGCCGGGGCTGGTCGGGCAGCGGTCCTGGTAGTCGGGCACGCCGTCGCCGTCGCGGTCCAGCGGGCAGCCGCTGGCATCCACCGCTACGCCCGCCGGGGTGTTGGGGCACTTGTCGGCCGAATCCTGCACGCCGTCGTTGTCGGCGTCGGGGCAGCCGCGCAGCTCGGCTTTGCCGGGCGTGTCGGGGCAGGCGTCGTCGGCATCGGTCACGCCGTCGCCGTCACGGTCGGGGCAGCCCTGCAGGGCGGCCACGCCCTTCACGTCGGGGCACTTGTCCTGGTAGTCGGGCACACCGTCGCCATCCTTGTCGAGCGGGCAGCCGGTGGGGTCCACGGCCACGCCGGCCGGCGTGTCGGGGCACTTGTCTTTCTTGTCCGAAACGCCGTCGTTGTCGGCGTCTTTGGCTTTGCCCAGGCCGAAGTTCAGGCCCACGCTGTGCTGCAGGTAACGGTCGTCGCGGCGGTCGTCGTCGCGGACGTTCACGCCGTCGAGGTTAGCCCCGAACGGCAGGTGCTGGCCGGTCTGGATAAACAAACCCACGCCGTCGGCGAGGCGGAAGTTGATGCCGGCCGCGCCGAACAGGTCGAAGTGCGTGTTGTTGCCCTGGATGTCGGCCCGCTGATACCGGCCCTCGCGGCTGATGTACGAGAAGCCCGGCGCTATCATCAGGTAGGGCTGAAAGAAGGCGTCTTCCTTGATGATGGCGCCGTTGTTGAGCTTGAACTTAAAGCCCAGGTTGCCCGACACCACGTTGCTGGCAAAGTTGTTGGCGGGCACCCCCGGCTGGCTGGCCTTCATCTCCACGTAGCTCAGGTGCAGACCCACATCCAGGCCCGAGGTGAGGTAGCGGTTGATGCTCAGGCCCGGGCCGTAGTCGGCGCGGCTGAAGTCCCAGAAGTTAGAGCCATAGTTACCCTTGTACTCAAACGAGCTGAGGGAAATGCCAATGGAGGTTTTCTTGTCGGCCGTCTGGCCGTGGGCTGCAGGAGCAGCGGCCAGCAGGCCGCCGAAGGTGACGCCCAGCGCCAAACGGCGCAGCAGCGGAGAGGGTAGTCTCATAGGGTGAAGGGTAAAGGTTGAAAACCAGTTCGGAATACCCTGCGCTATACCCTTGTCGCTGGTGCAAGGTTGCTGTTTGCGCTATATACGCCGGCCCAGCAGGGCCTCGCGGGCAGCGCAACGGCGGGCCCTAAAGCCATAAACGCCGCGCGCGGGGTGCGAGCGGCTTTTCTGGCTGCCAACCTGCGCTGGGAAGCCGGGCGCTACAGGCGAATGAAGTTCAGCCCCAGGATGAGCACAATGCCGAGCACCATGAGGATGAGGTAGGTCTCGACCGAGCCAGTCTGCGCCTGGCGCAGCAGCTGCCCGCCGCCGAGCGTGACCTTGCCCAGGCCGTTGAGCACCGGCGCGATAATGCCGTTCTCGACGAAGCGCACCAGGCCGCTCGACAGGGCCATGACCGGCTTCACGAACAGGGCGTTGTACAGCTCATCGACGTAGTATTTGCGGTACACCAGGCTCTCCGGGGCCGAACGCTGGGCCTCATCGGCCACGGGGCGCTGCCGCCGGGCTACGTACTGCACATAAGCCAGCAGAATGCCCGCCACGCCCGCCGCCACCGACAAACCGATGAGCAGCAGCTCGGTGCTGTGGTCGGGCGCGTGGGTGAAAGCGGCCTCGTTAATCCGGCGCGAGTAGGTGAAGAGCGGCGCCAGGTAGTCGGCCAGGTAGTGCTTGCCCAGGAACATGGGCGCGCCCATAAAGCCACCCACCGCCGACAGGATGGCCAGCACCACCAGCGGCAGGGTCATCGAAGCCGGCGACTCGTGCAAGTGGGCGCGCTGCTCCTCGGTGCCGCGGAACTCGCCGAAGAAGGCCAGGAACAGCAGCCGGAACATGTAGAACGCCGTCAGAAACGAGGTGAACAAACCCACAGCCCACATCAGCTTGCTGTGCTCGTAGACGTGGCTCAGGATTTCGTCTTTCGAGAAAAAGCCTGCGAACGGCGGGATGCCGCTGATGGCCAGGCAGCCAATCAGGAAGGTCAGGAAGGTGATGGGCAGGGCCTTGCGCAGTCCGCCCATGCGGCGCAAATCCTGCTCGTTGCTCATGGCGTGAATCACGGAGCCCGCGCCCAGGAACATCAGGGCCTTGAAAAAGGCGTGGGTGAGCACGTGAAACAGGGCCGTGGAGTAGCCCAGCACGCCCAAGGCCAGGAACATGTAGCCCAGCTGCGAGACGGTGGAATATGCCAGTATCTTCTTGATGTCGTTCTGCGCCAGGCCGATGGTGGCGGCGAAAAACGCGGTGGCCAGCCCGATGATGGCAATGACCTCCAGCGTTTCGGGTGCGAGCGTGAACAGCACGTTGGCCCGCAGCACCAGGTAGATGCCGGCCGTCACCATGGTGGCGGCGTGAATCAGGGCCGAGACGGGCGTGGGTCCGGCCATGGCGTCGGGCAACCAGGTGTAGAGCGGCAGCTGCGCCGACTTGCCCATGGCTCCCACGAACAGCAGCAGGGTGATGACCGTGACAATGCCCGCGCCGTAGGTGCCAAACTGCCCCAGGCTGGCCTTCTGGAAGACCTCGCCGTACTGCACCGAGTTAAAAGTCAGGTACATTAGGAAGATGCCGAGCAGAAAGCCCAAGTCGCCGATGCGGTTGATAATGAAGGCTTTCTTAGCGGCATTGTTGTAATCGGTGTTCCGGTTCCAAAAGCCGATGAGCAGGTAGGAGCACAGCCCCACGCCCTCCCAGCCGATGAACAGAATCACGAAGTTGGCGCCCAGCACCAAGACCAGCATGCTGAACACGAACAGGTTCAGGAAAGCGAAGAACTTGCCCACGTTCTCGTCGTGGTGCATGTAGCCGATGCTGTAGACGTGAATCAGAAAGCCCACGCCGGTCACCAGCAAGAGCATTATCAGGCTGAGCTGGTCTATTTGGTAGGAGAACGGAATCTGCAGCGAGCCGACGTTTATCCAGTCGAACAGGTGCACTGTGTACTGATACTGGAAGTTCTGAAACAGCAGCACCGAGATAATAAACGAGCCCAGCACCGCCGCGCTGCTAATTACGCCGGCCACCGTGCCCGACAGGCGCCGGTTGAGCAGGCCATTAATCAGAAAGCCCAAAAAGGGCAGGCCCGGAATGAGCAGGTAAAGCAGCGTCGAAAACGGGGCCGTAGCGGCTGGGATAACGGTTTCTTGCATTTTCGGTGATTCGAAGTGATGAGGTAATAGGGTAATAAAGTGATGGGGCAATGAGGAAAAGAACTTGACTCCATTCTTACCCATTACCTCATCGCTCCATCACCTTGTCACAATTTCAAGCGGCTCAGCAGGTTTACATCGGTGTCCTGCAGGTTGCGGTAAATCATAACGATGATGGCCAAACCCACGGCGACTTCGGCCGCCGCCACGGCCATGATGAAGAACACGAAAATCTGGCCGTTGGGGTCAGCGCGGTAGGCTGAAAAGGCCGTCAGGAGCACGTTCACGGCGTTAAGCATAAGCTCGATGCACATGAAGATGATAATGGCGTTGCGCCGCAGCAGCACCCCCGTGACGCCAATGCAAAACAGGGCCGTGGCGAAGAAAACGTAGTACTGCAGCGGAACCGTGCGGATAACTTCGGGAACGGTGGCGTCCATGCGAGAAAGAATAGCAGGTAGAGCGCCAGCGGGTAGCCGCCGGCCATGAAAGGGCAAAGGTATCCTGAATTTTCAGGAGCACCCAATTCTGCCGGGGTGCAGCAGGCACCAGCGCCCGTGCGGCGGCATGAGCACAAAATCCGGAGCAGCTTTTGGCCGCTTTGTCGGGTGCTCTTGGTTGCAAGTCGATAAAGAGCGGCCTGTTGTCCGGGCGCTACCCCCTGCTGGCTTGGCCCGACCCAGCAGGGGGTAGCGTTTAATAATCGAAATATTTTGGCCAATGACGAACTATCAATGCTTAACTGTAATTTATCAAGGTAGGCGAAAAAGCATCTTAAGGCTGATGGAGTGCGCTTGTTGAGGATTTTATTTCAATAATTTTGTACTTAATCAATCTGTCTTGTTTGATTTAATAGACTATTAGTTGTTAGTCAGCGTATTAACGATGATAACTCAATTCTAAAATTGTTGGATTAATTCAAAATGCCTACTTACCTTTACTTCATGTTCGACTTTACACACTCCTAATGAAAACTCCTCTACTTGGACTATTACTAGTTTTACTTAGTAATTTCGCCTTTGGTCAGACTACGCTGTACACATTCAGCGGGGGGGGGACTGAAGGAAACTGGAATGACGCTCTATCCTGGACTACGGACCCAACGGGCTCAACCAGCGTGGGCCCCCGGGTGCCTCAGGCTAATGATAATCTGGTCGTCACGAACAGCTTCGTGCTAAACCTGACGGACCACGTAGCGACTACCGGCCTGCGCCTTACTATCCAGCGTGGGGGCGTGCTAGACCTGAAAACCTTTGGCTTTCAGACTCCCACCGCCACCGCCGTGACGCTTATCCAGCTGGCTGGTCAGGGTACACTGCGTATTGCACGGCCTTACTTCCCGGTCGTTACAACCAATGACTTCGACGATGTCAACACGGGCACCGTTGAATTTTATGACTGGACTGGTACCCAGACCATTCCTACCGCCGCTGCCGCGTTTAACAATTTGCGGTTTCTCAACACGACGGGTACCTCGTATACGGCCCAACTCAGTGCGAATCTGAGGTTGAGAGGCAATCTGACTCTGGTTGATGCCACGTTTAGTACGCCACCACCACCCCCTGCGCAAGTGCCGGCGCCTAAACTGGTGCTTAACCTGGGGCAGACCGCTAACGCCCCCGTTGCGCTGACAGTAGACGGCAGTGTGTCGGTTGGAGGAGGCACCAAGCTCGGCGTAACAGCCGTAACCGGGGCGCACCGGCTGGAGGTGAGCGGCAACTTTATTAACCGGGGCCGTGTCCGGCTGCACAACGGGGTTTCCACGGCGGACAATCCAGTTGCGGCGCCTACCGGCAACAATGACGCGCAGGCAGCGCTGCTTTCTTTCAGGGGAAATACAGAGGCCAATTTTGCCTGCGAAGGTCCGACTGATTTGAGTCGTCTGGAGGTTAATAAGGGCTTTGACAGCCAAGTCCTGTTGAATATAACCTCTACCACCAACCGCACCAATGCGACCGGCAACCTGCACCTGAATTCTTTTAATGAGGGTGATATCCTGATACTGATAAACGGGGTTGCCAAGCTCGGGAATAATATTTCCCTGCCTAAAATTCACAACTTCAATCCGAATGACCTGACCAACGACCGAGGCTGGTTTCAGCTCGGCACGCCGAGCACCAGCCCAACCCTCTGGATTGACGGCGCCACGGTGCAGAACAACAACGCCGATGCCGGGCTTTTCGTGGTTTATGGCACTTACCGCATCAGCGGCGGCAGATTTGAAAGCTTGTGTGATGGCGGTATGGTTGTGCGCGAAGATGGCCAGGTCCAAGTTGAGGAAGGCACGACGGTGGTGAACAAGTTTCGTCCCTCAAGCACCTCCGTCAATCACCGGGGTTCGTTCATTATCTCGGGCGGAACATTCAGAAGCCAGGGCACGGTCCCGACCACTTTTAACGATAATTTCCCGCGTTTCGCGGTGCCTTATATCACGCAGTCATTCCGAATGACGGGCGGCACTATTATCGTCGAAACGCCGGAATTGAACGGCAACGACGGCCTGCTGCACATTGGAGTAAATCCCAACAATGCCATCGTGACCGGTGGTACGGTGGAGATAATTGTGCCGAACAGCAACACCAACGCCAAGCTGCTAACGACCTCACCGCTGTGGAATCTGACCATCTCCAAACCGGTTTTCACGACGGGCACCAGCAAGGCGGTGCTGGATAATGTCAATCTTCCGTTCCCCGCCGGTCAGGTTACCACTGCGCAGCCGCTCACCGTGCTGAATGATTTCCTCATCAACGGCGCCGCCTCCACAACCTTCGACGCCTTTGGCCAGAACGTCAACATTCAGGGTACGCTCACAATCGGCCCCAACGGCATCTACTTACCCGGTACCAATACCACGACGTTCAGCGGCGGACAAAATCAGGTATTGCTGAATAATGGCTCGATTGGTACGCCCGCCGCGACTCCGGCGGCAAATACCAATACGTTCAACAATCTGGTAGTTGACAAATCGGCCGGTACCCTCACGCTGGGCGGCACGGCTACTACGTATACCACTGCCGGCACCCTGAGCCTGCTCAATGGCGTACTCAATGACGGCGGCAAAATTGTGAACGTGCTGGGCAACATGGTCAATTCGGCCTCGCACACCAGCGGCGGCGGCACGGGCCGCATCACGCTGGCCGGCACTGGTGCCCAAACCATCAGTGGCAACGGCGAGGGCGTATTCGGCAACCTGCGGGTGCTTAGCCGGGGCAGCGGCACGGTGGCGATAACGGCTAGCATGAGCGTGGCCAACGTTCTAAGCCTGGGGTACGTGCTCGACATCGGCGTTAACCGGCTGTGGCTGACCAACGTCAGTACGAATGCAATCACGAACTTGGGGGGCGAATTTTCCGCTCAACGGATGGTTCGCACGGCTGGCAATCAAAGCGACCTGGGCTTGCAGAAGACGTTCGGTGGCAACGGGAATTTTACGTTTCCGGTCGGAACGGGCACTGGCACCGGCGTGAAGTACACGCCCGCAACCATCACCCTGCAGGTAGCAACGCCGCTGGCCCGCTACGGACAGGTGAGCGTGAGCCCAACTAACATGCGCAACCCGTTTGTGACAACCGGCGCCAGCGCACTGGCTTATTACTGGAAAGTGCGCAGCATGGGCTTCAGCCCCTTGCCGGCCGGTCCCAGCATAGACATGGCATTTCGGAGCCCCGATATTGCGGCTGCCGTTACGCCGGCCATCGCCACGTACATTCCGGGCCGATACCTACCCGTAGCTTGGACGAAGTATGAGGATGTGAACTTCGTGGACGAGGATGCCGGCACCGTCAATTTCAACGGCCTCAACCAGTTTGAGGGCGAGTTCACGGCCGGCGTACCGGCGGCTTTTGGTCCCGTAACAGCCTACTACAGCCGCTTGGTCAACAACGGCAGCGGCAACTGGGAAGACCCCAACACCTGGAGCACCGTCAGCCATACCGGCGCGGCAGCCACGGCGCCGCCCGGCCCCGGCAACCCCGTGTTCATCGGCTCGGCCAGCACGGGCACCACCCGCATCTACCACACCGTCAACGTGACGGCCAATGCCGCCAAAGCCGGCTCGTTGGTTATTGACCGCGGCTCGGTGCTGGACGTGCGCACGTTTACCGGCCACAACTTCGGGGCCCTGCCCGATGCCAAGATTGGCGGCTCGGGCCGCCTGCGCGTGGGCACCGGCACCGCCACGGTATTTCCGGGCGGCGACTTCGGCTCGTTCCTGCAGCCCGGCGGCGGCACGGTCGAGTACTACACGGCGAATAACCAAACCATCACCGTACCGGCTGCTTCCGAAACCAACCTGGCCCTGACATCCTACCGCAACCTGTGGCTGAATGCTGCCCCGGGCGGCCTGGTCAACCTGCCCAACCTGAACCTGCGGGTGCACTCGCAGCTCCGGGCTGGGGTGCCGACCACCTTCCCCGGCGAGGTGCGGCTTAGCGCGCTGGGCGCCGGCAACTTGCGCGTAGACTCCCTGCTGGCCGTACAGGCCGGCACTTTCCGCTTCGCCAATGGCACGGCCCGCATCATCACCGCCGACACCGACGTGCGCGTTGACGCCGGCGCTACCTTCGACGCCAATGGCGCCGGTGCCGCCGTGGCCAATGCCCTGAATGTAGGTGGCTCGGTGACCAACAATGGTACACTAAACTTTAACGTCAACGGCAAAACGGCCAGCCTGAGCTTTAGCGGTGCTCAGGATGCCAATTTGACTGGTACCACCGGCACCCTGACCAACCTGCGCTCCCTGGCCGTGAACAAAGGCCTGGGCCGCGCGGCCCGCCTGAACGTGGACGTGGCCGGCACCCTGACCACGCCCACCAGCGACTGGCTCACGCTCACCAACGGGACGCTGCGTTACGCCAAGCCCAGCAGCACGCTGACCATTCACGACGCCAACAGCTTCTACCTCATCACCGACAATGCCGGCCTGACGGTGGACGCCCCCGACGCCCTGGTGACCATCGCTACGAACACCACCGTGGGCGCGAACCTCAGCGCCGTGGCCGACCTGCGTCTGGCCGGCGAGCTGCAAATCCTGCGCGGCCGCCTGAACGTGGGCTCCACCACCGCCGACGCCGGCAACGACCTGGAGTATGCCAGTGCCGGCGCCCCCACCATCCGGGTAACTGCCGGCGGCACCTTGTTCGTGAACGGGCAGCTGCGCCGCACCACGGCCAACACCAACGGCTCGCTGCGCTACGACCAAACCGGCGGCGAGGTGGAAGTGGCCGGTTTCCGAGCCTCCGTCAGCGCCAGCCGGGAGCGGGGCCTGTTTGAAGTGCAGGGGCCGCGCAGCATCTTCCGCATGAGCGGGGGCAACCTGACCCTGCGCCGCTCCAACACCAACTTGGCCGTTGCCACACCGCTGCCCCGCATTATCGGCGACCTGTACCTGCGGCCCGACTCGACGGTGGTGACGGCCGGCACGGTGGTGCTGGGCAACACCGCAGCCGGCGCCGGCAACGTAACGGTGAGCGTGGAATCGTTCGTGCCGCTGTTCGACCTGCGGGTGGAAGGCGGTGCTAACAGCACGAACACGAACACCGGCCTGCTCACGGGCCTGAATCCGCTGAACCTGAAAGGCTCCCTGACCATTGCCAGCAGCGCCAATGACCATGCCTTTTTCAATGCTAATGGCCTGGGATTGAACATTGACCAGAACCTGATTAATAATAACCCTTCGACGGGCACCTCGGCTGTTGCGGCCGACGGCAGCATCACGACGGCCGGCACGGGTGGCTTCCGGCCGGGCACCCGCGCCCAGACCACTACGTTCACCGGCAAGGGCCCGGCGGCTCAGCTCCTAAGCGGCGCGGCCGGCAACCTGACGGAGTTCGGCAGCCTGACGGTGAGTAACGCCCAAACCAACGGCACCCTGCGGCTTGAGCGCAACGTCCGCGTGATTGGCAACCTGACTCTGAGCAAAGGCACTCTGGCCGACAACGGCCAGACCATCACGGTGCTGGGCAACGTCAACAACTCGGCGGTGCACACCAGCACCGGCAGCGGCAGCCTCGTGCTGGCCGGGCCGGCCAACCAGGAGGTTGATGGCAGCAACGCCGGCAAATTCGGCAACCTGACGCTCAACAATGCGGCCGGCGCCAATACCCTGGCCAACCAGGAAGTAACCGGCCAGCTCACGCTCACCAATGGCGTGTTCAACATCGGCTCGAACCTACTGTGGCTGAGTAACCCGACTATCAGCGCGGTGGCCGGCACGTTCAGCGCCACGCGCCACATTCGCACCAACGGCATCGTGGCCGACCTGGGCGTGCGCAAGAGCTTCCCCGCCGCCGCGCACGACTTCACCTTCCCGCTGGGTGCCCCCAACCGCTACACCCCCGTGCGGATGAACGTAACAAGCAACTCGGCGGCCGGCACCATCACGGTGCAGCCCGTAGACCGGGCCCACCCCTCGACCACCGCTACGGCGACCACGGAATTGACGTACTACTGGAAGCTGAGCAGCACCGGCTTTAACGCTCCTACGGTAACGCAGGTGTTTACCTACGCCACCGAAGATGTGAACGGCATCGAAGCCAACTACCGGCTGGGCCGCTTCGTGAACGGAGCCTGGACGCCGCTTGGCGGTATCCCCCTGGCCGTAGACGCGGCCAACAACACCCTGACCAACACCGGCGTCGGCTACTTTGAGGGTGACTACACCGGTGGCGAAACCGGCGAGTTCGGCCCGGTGCCGACTTTCTACAGCCGCCTGCCTAATGCCGCCCAGCCCGGTGGCGCTAACTGGGACGACCCCGCGAGCTGGACATTAGTGGACGACCCCAACGGGCCGTCTGCCCTGATGGTCCCGACGCTGGCCAACCCTGTAGTTATTCGTAGTGGCCACCTAATTCGCACCAACGGCAACAGCCGCGGCGCGGCCAACCTGCGCCTGCTGGGTACGCTGGATGTGAGCGCCGACCGCGCCAACAACTTCAACACCGTGACCGGCAACGGCACCCTGCGCATCGGCTCAACCCTGTTTCCGGCCGGCAACTACGAAGCCTTCGTGACGCCCGTTACCGGCGGCACCGTGGACTACACCGGCTCGGCCCAATTGCCGCCCCGCGACACGTACAACAACTTGATGTTCTCGGGCAGCGGCACTACCAAACGGCTCAGCAACCTGGATTTAACTATTCACGGCAGCCTGACCACTGAGGCCGGCACTACGGTCAACAACCCGACAAGCCAGAGTCTGATCCTGACTTCGGCCACGCTGGGCGCCACGCTCGGCGGCACGTTCAACCTCAACGATGGCCCGCTGACCACCGCCGCATTCCTCTCCAACACCGGCCAGCTCACGCTGGGCGCCGGCGTCATCAACATCGGCACGAGTTTAAGCAATAGCGGCACCGTCGTTACCGGCCGCGGCAATGTGACCGTGGGCACGGGCTTCAGCAACAGCGGCACCTATGATGCTTCCGTCGGCAGTGGCAGCCTCACGACGGCTACGTTTACGAACTCCGGCAGCTTCCTGGCCGGTACGGGTAGCTTGACCACGAGCGGCAATTTCAACAACGAAGCGGGTGGCGACTTCGCCGGCGCCAGCGGGGCTGTCACGGTGGGAGGCAGCCTGCGCAACGCCGGCCGCTACACCAGCTCCAACAACACGCTGCGCATCATCGGTGACTTTACCAACACCGGCACCGGTGCCTTCCAGGCCGAGCAAAGCACGATGGTGCTGGAGGGCAACTTCACCAACGCTGGCGGCGAAAACTTTGACGGCGGCACCGGACTGGTGCAGTTCCGGGCTGATGCCAACCGTACTATCACCGGCAACACGTCCTTCTCCCGCCTGCAGAAGCTACGCCCCAATACCCTGCAGTTCGGGCCCAACACCAACGTAACAGTACGCGACCTGCTCACTCTGCAGAGCGGCCTCATTGCGACGGGCACCGTCAACAAGCTTATTTTGGTTAATACCACCACGCAGCCCATCGTGGGCACCGGCATCTCGGCCTACGTGGCCGGGCGCCTGCAGATGAGCCTGCCCGACGCGACGGCCAGCAGCCGGGAGTTCCCGGTAGGCCTGGGTGGCCGGTTCCGGCCCGTCACCATCACGCAGGGCGCCTCGACGAGCCCGGTGGTGCTGGTGGAAATCTTCAACGGCGCGCCGGCCGGCCGGCCCGACAACTCCCTGGCCAACCTGTCGGCTAACCGCTACTACCGCATTCAGCTGCAGAGCGGCACGCTCAACAGCCCGACGGTACAGCTGAGCTTCAACACCGACGTGGAAGACGAGGAAGTGAACGTGCCCGGCAACGTGCGCGTGGCCCGCTCCACCGGCAACGCCGGGCCCTGGAGCTCGGCCGGTGGCGCCGGAGTATTCTCGCCCGAAGACCCGCGCGGCTACACGATTTCGGCGCCCATGTCGGCTCCGAACTCAATTGACGGCAACTCGTTCTTCGCTCTGGGCTCGACGAACGTCGAGAACAACCCGCTCACCGGCGTCGCCCCGCTGCCCGTCGAGCTGGTGCAGTTCACGGCCACCAAGCAGGGCGCAGTTGCGCGCCTGGACTGGGCTACGGCTTCGGAGAAGAACAGCGCCTACTTCAGCGTGCAGCGCTCGGCCGATGGCCGCTCGTTCACCGACATCGGCCGGGTAGCGGCGCAGGGCAACAGCCGTCGCCGCCACGACTACACCCTGCTGGACAGCGCCCCGCTGGCGGGCCTGAACTACTACCGCCTGCGGCAGGTAGACCAGGATGGTAAGTTTGCTTACTCGCCCGTGCTGAGCCTGCGCTTCGAGGCGGCCGGCGGCAAGCCGGCCCTGCTGGCCTACCCCAACCCGGCTGCGCCCCAGGGCTTCCGCCTGCAGGCCATCAACCCCGGTGCCGGGGCCGCCACCGTGCAGCTCTTCGACAACGTGGGCCGTCTGGTGCTGAGCCAGACCACGGCCGCCGGCGTAGCCGAGACGGCCATCGTGCCGGCCCAGCCCCTGGCCAGCGGCATGTACTTTGCCACCTGGCAGACGGCCGGCGGTGTGAAGCTGACCACCAAAGTGGTAGTGGAGTAGCATTGAATTGCTGAACTGCTGAAAAGCCCCGGCTCCCCGCGAGCCGGGGCTTTTTTTGCCTGCTACGCTTCGTCTGCCGGCCAGCAGGGGGTAGGGCTGAGCCAGCTGAAAGCTGACTCTATACTTCGCTGCCTGCCCGGCCTGGCCCCGGCATCCGGGCAGGTAGCGAGACCTGGCCGCTGGTTCCGCCCGGTTGCCGGGGCCAGGTTAGTGGCTGCTCAGGCGGGCGGGCAGCTGTTGCCGGCCCGGCAGGTTAGGCTGGTGTTTTAGTTTGGCCAGCAGGGGGTAGCTTCGGCCCGACACCCCCGGCTGGCCGGGACCGAGCCTAATAGGCCGGCGGCGCGGGCCCGGTGCCCCGAACGCGCCGCCGCTACGCCGTTAGCCAGGCGGCCGGGCCGCTGTTCCAGCCGAAAGTGCCGTCGGGCCTGCCCCGCGCCTCATGCCGAAGCCGCCCTGCCCCGGGCCGGTGTCAGCCGAGTGCCGGGCATCAGCTCCCGAATGTGGTGGCCAGCCGGTCCGGCAGCAGGCGCCGCTGCCTGGCTGCACTATCCGGCTGGGGTGACTTCGCGGCCGGCGTTTGCGGCCTTGGCGCGCAGACTCAGAGGCCGATAGCAACGGGCCGACGGGAATCCGGCCGCGTCCTTGCCGGGTGTGAGGCGGCCGGTAGCGGAAGCCGGCCGGCCAATCGGTTGCCTTAGCCAGTCGAGGCGCACAAAAAAGCCCCGCCTGAACATCAGGCGGGGCTTCTGCAGTCGGCGCTTGGTGGGCGGCGCCTTTAGTTCTTCTGGATGCGGCGCACGGCGGTGGTGGTGCCTTGGCGCACTTCCAGCAGGTACACGCCGGCGGCCAATGAAGCCGGCAGGCGCAGCTGCTGGTCGGCCGGCAGGGCAGCGGGAGCCAGCACCACGCGGCCGGTGAGGTCGCGCAGGGCTACCGTGGCCGCGCCGGTGGTGGGCAGCTGCACCGTGAGGCGGTCGGTAGCGGGGTTCGGGTACACGCGCAGGCCGGGCAGGGCCTGGCTGGCCAGCACGGCCGTCACCAGGTTGAACTGAGCGGTGCTGGTGGCCGTGCCGCCGGGCGTCACGACGCTGACGGCGCCGCTGACGTTGGCGGTGCTGGCGGGCACGGTGAAGGTGATGCTGGTGGGCGAAACTACCATGAACGTGGTCACGGCCAGCGTGCCGATGCGCACGGCCGTTGCGCCGGTGAAGTTCGTGCCGATGATGGTGACCGTGATGCCCGGGCCGCCGGTGGTGGGCGTAAAGCTGCTGATGGGGGGCGCCGGCACCGTCACGGTGAAGGTGGCCGCCGCCGAGCTGCCACCACCCGGAGCCGGGTTCGTGACGAGTACGTTGTAGCTGCCCGCCGTGGCCAGGGCCGCGGCCGGTACTACGGCCGTCAGCTGCGTGGCCGACACCAGCGTCGTAGCCAGGGTCTGACCATTGAAGCTAACAACCGAAGCGGCGCCGAAGCCCGTGCCGTTGACGGTCAGGGTCAGGTCGGCGCTGCCGGCTACCGCCGTGGCGGGCGTCAGGCCGCTGATGGTGGGCACCGGGTTGGGCACGAGCACCGTGAAGCTGGTGGCGCTGGTGGCCGTGCCGCCGGGCGTGGTGATGGCCAGGGCGCCCGAGGTAGCGCCCGCGGGCACTTCCAGCGTCAGCGTGGTGCTGCTCACTACCGTGAAGCTGCTGACGGCGCCGCCGTTGAGCGTGACCGCCGTGGCCCCCGTGAAGTTGCTGCCCGTGACCGTTACTACGGTGCCGGGCAGGCCGCTGCCGGGCGTAAAGCTGCTGATGGTGGGCGCGGGCACCGTTAAGGTGAAGGTGGCCGCCGTCGAGGTGCCGCCGCCCGGCGCGGGGCTGGTCACGGTCACGTTGTAGGTGCCGGCGGTGGCGACGGCCGCCGCGGGGACCATGGCCGTGAGCTGGGTAGCTGAAACCACCGTAGTGGTCAGCGCCGCCCCGTTGAAGCCGATGACGGAGCCGGCGACAAAGCCCGTACCGTTCACTGTCAGAGTAAAGTCGGCGCTGCCGGCTACTATTGTGGCCGGCGCCAGGGCCGTGATGGTGGGCACCGGGTTGGGCGTGGTCACGGTAAAGGCCGTGGTGCTGGTGACGGTGCCGCCGGACGTGGTCACGGCGATGAGGCCGCTGCTGGCGCCCGCGGGCACCGCGAAGGTGATGGTAGTGGCATCAACCACCGTAAAGCCAGTGATGGCCACGCCGTTGAGGCTGACCGCCGTAGCATCAGTGAAGTTGGTGCCGGTGAGCGTCACCGTGGTGCTGCCCGCCAGGCCGGCGGTGGGCGTGAAGCTGATAATGGTGGGCGCCGCGACTACCGGGGCAAAAGACACGCCCCGAAACTGGGTGTTGGCAGCCGGCGTGGCCAGGGCTGTCGGCAGGACCGTTGTGCTGGGGGCAACATTGTAGCCGGCATTGTCCGTCACCAAAAACAGACTAGTGGGGCCGCTGGCGACCAGCGAAGCACTCGTGCCGGTGCTCGTGCCCGTCAGGCCGCGCAGGCTGGCGCCCGTGGCATTGTTGATGTTGCCATTAAAAACCCAGGTGCCCGAAACCAGGCTCCACTTCTGAATACCGCCGTTGGTGCTGGAACTGCGGTCATCCACCACATACAACACGTCGAGGCCCGGCACCTCGGGGCTCAGGTCGGCAAAATAGAAGGCGTAGGGACTGGCATTGGTGCCGCCCCCGGGCGCGCCGGGCAGCAGCGTCACGGTCTGGCCGGCGGTTGTGGGCAGGCCCGTGCCTACTTGGCTTACGCCCACAAACCCGCCCGAGCTGCTCGACACGTAAAGATTACCGCCGAACGTGTTCACGTAGCGGCTGTTGACCAACGTGGTGTTAAGCTGGGTTGAGCTGACGCCGCCGAATGGCACGTAGCGCACCCCAGAGTTGCCGCCCACCGCATAGAAGCTTTCTCCATCGGCTGAAGCTACCGCCCGGATATTATTGCTGCTGAAGGCGTCGCCGGCGCTGGTGCGGGTATCTACGCTGCCATCAGCGCTGATGCGGCCAATGACGCGCGCCACATCGGCAGCCGTGCTGTTGCTTACAGCCGTCGTGCCCGGATTGGTGCCGTAGCCGGCCAGTAGCAGGTAGCGGCCATCGGCCGAGCGAGTCAGGTTCAGCTCCGTGACGCCGGTGCCGCTGGCAGTCAAAATGCGGTTACTGCCGCTTACCGAGGTGGGCAGGCTGATAGTTTGCACGAGTGCGCCAGCGGGCGTATACTCGTCCAGAAACACGGCCGCCGCCGCGCTCGTCAGCGCGGCCGAGCCGTCGCCCACGCGGGCCACCACGAGGTTGCCGGGCTGGAAAGGCGCCGCCAGCAGCGGCCCCGGGCGCAGGAAAATCAGCGTCAGCAGGCAAGCCAGCAGCCGCGGTAGGTAGGAGTATTTCATGGGCAAAAGAAGAATGGTGAAAGAGAAAAAAGAATTAGTTAAATTAAATTTTGAAAGCAGTTTGCAGGCCCGTCAAATATAGCGTCGGGCAGCATAAGCGCGGGCCGGAACCCTCCCCGTCCGCGCCCGCCAGCCCAGGTTGAAAAGAGCGGCCAGAACTTAAAGTAATTTCACCGGCCCGGCGTCTACCGTCCCAGCATGAAACCCACGGCCCTGACGCTTCCTCCCTCCCTGGCTTCGCCCCTGACCGCCGCCCAGCAAGACCGGCAGATTGCCGAGGCGGTGCGCGCCCAGCGCGGCCGCCTGCTGCAGTTTATCCGCCGCCGCATTCCCGACCCCGACCAGGCCGAGGACGTGCTGCAGGACGTATTCGCCGAGCTCGTGGAAAGCTACCGCGTACTCAAGCCCGTGGAGCAGGCCGCGGCCTGGCTGTTTCGGGTGGCCCGCAACCGCATCACCGACCTCTACCGCCGCAAAAAGCCGGTCAGCCTGGAGGCTGAGTTTTCGGCCGCCGAGGCCAGCGCCGACGGCGAGGGCCTGCTGCTGGCCGACCTGCTGCCCGCCCCCGACGACCGCCCCGAAAACCGCCTGCTGCGCGAAACGCTGATGGACGCCCTCAGCGACGCGCTGGCCGAGCTGCCCGCCGCCCAGCGCCAGGTGTTCGTGTGGCACGAGCTGGAAGACAAGAGCTTCAAGGACATGGAGGCCGAAACCGGGGTGCCGCTCAAAACCTTGATTTCGCGCAAGCACTACGCCGTGCTGCACCTGCGCAAGCGCCTGCAAACGCTGTACGATGAACTGTTTACCGATTAGTTTTCAGCTCCTGGGGCTGAGTGGCGGAGCTCACTAGCGCGCCGCTCCTGACGCCGCCCCCCTGACGACTATCAATCAACAACTAGCAATTAGAGAAATCATGGACCGTAAATCCCGGCTGCTCGGCGGCCTTAAATTCGCCTTTTTCGGCCTCCTGTTCGTGGCCCTGGCCGGCGTCGTCACCATGAGCCTGTGGAACTGGCTGATGCCCGCGCTTTTCCGTTTGCCGGGCATCACCTTCCCGCAAACCCTGGGCTTGCTGCTGCTGAGCCGCATCCTGTTCGGCGGCTTCCGCGGTGGGGGCCGGGCCAAGGCCTGGGCCCGGCAGCGCCGGGCCTGGCAGCAGCGCGTGGCCGGCCGCCTCGACAGCCTCTCGCCCGAACAGCAGGAGCAGTTTCGCCAG
>CAXUEM010000014.1:0-18058 GCA_964249885.1 uncultured Hymenobacter sp.
GCACGTTATTGCTTCGCAGCTGCTGGCGCAGGCCGTGGTGCCGGGCATGCGGGCCGCCGGCTACGGGCGCATCGTCAACGTTATCAGCACCTCGGTAAAGATTCCGCTGGCGGGCCTGGGCGTGAGCAACACCATTCGCGGGGCCATGGCCAGCTGGGCGAAAACCCTGGCCAACGAGTTGGGCGAGCTGGGCATCACGGTCAACAACGTGCTGCCCGGCGCCACGCTCACCCAGCGCCACAGCTCGCTCATTGAGAAAAAAGTTGCTCAGACCGGCCAGTCCGCCGCCGATATTGAGGCCGGCATGCTGCAGCTGATTCCGGCGCGCCGCTTCGGGCAGGCCGAGGAAGTGGCCGCCGCCGTGACTTTTCTGGCGTCGCCCGCCGCCGGCTACGTCAATGGCGTGAGTTTGCCCGTCGATGGCGGCCGCACCGGCAGCATTTGAGTATTGATGGAGCAGGACTGCCTTTTTGCTCCCTGCTTAGAAGGCAGCCACGAAAAAATCGGGTAAGAGGAAATTAGAACCAGCCAGCAGGGAGTAGCCGCTCCGGCAAAGCTAGCTTTGGGCCGTGGCGCCGCTCCGGCTGCCCTGCCCTACTTTTGATGGGGCCTGACTGCTTTTTCTCCCGTGGTTAAATTCGAGACGCTGTCCATCGTTATCCCGGTTTATAACGAGGCCCGTACCATTCACCAGATTCTGGATTTGCTGCGCGAGTTGCGGCTGGTGAATGACATCAAAAAGGAAATCATCCTAGTCAATGATTGCTCCACGGATGAGTCGGCGACCGTCATTCGGGCCTACGCTGCCCAGCACCCCCTGCTGGGTCTGCGTTTGCTCGAACACACCATGAACCAGGGCAAGGGCGCGGCCCTGCACACGGGCATCCGCGAGGCCACCGGCGACTACGTTATCGTGCAGGATGCCGACCTGGAGTACGACCCTGAGGAGTACAACGTCCTGTTCAAACCCATTCTCAAGGGCTTTGCCGATGTGGTGTACGGCTCGCGCTTCATGGGCGGCAACCCCCACCGCATCCTGTTTTTTTGGCATTCTATCGGCAACGCCGTACTTACGTTCTTCTCGAACATGACTACGGATTTAAACCTGACCGACATGGAAACCTGCTACAAGCTCTTCCGGCGCGACATCATTCAGGGCCTCCGGCTGGAGGAAAAACGCTTCGGCTTTGAGCCCGAAGTGACGGCCAAGGTGGCGCGGGTGCCGGGCGTGCGCCTCTACGAGGTGGGCATCAGCTACTACGGCCGCACCTACGCTGAGGGCAAGAAAATCGGCTGGCGCGACGGGGTCCGGGCTATTTACTGCATCCTCAAGTACGGCTTGCTGCGACTTTAAAACTGCCAGCGACGCTGCGCGCCGAAACTACTCTGAGTTTACTTAGGCTGACGCAGATGCGCTACTAACTGTTCGCCGCGCCAGTTGCCTGGTCTGGCCAGTGCCGACAATGAGTACTAAAAACAGGGAAATAAACAGGCTTAGAGAAGTTAGGTAAGCGTAAGGCACCTGAATGAAGGCATAAAAAGTAGCCAGATAGAGCTTCAGCGCCAGCAGGCACAGTACTTGGTAGTCATAGCGGCGTCGCAACCAATAGTAAAAGCCTGCCGCCGACCCAACCACCCCAGCCGACAGTACTAGATGTGAACGCTGCAGCCAAGTCAGCCGGCTGGCAATATCTCCTTCGAGATACGTATAAAACCATCCCGCGAATCCAAAGCCCTGGAACAGCTGCCACGGGCGTCCAATGGCATCGTCGTGGCGGTTCCACTCGCCCAGCGCGCCAATGCTGTATTCATTGAGCGCATGCGAAAAAATGGTCCAGTCATGGCTTAAAAAAGGAATAACGTAAAAGACTAGGATGCTGGTGGTAACTACGCCCGCTACCAACAGCGCGTGGCGCGGACCTACTTCGCGCCAGAGCACCCACAGGTAAAACGGCACCCATAGCGCCACTGAGTAGCGCGAGAGCAGGCACAGCGTGAGCGCCGCGGCCTGCAGTAACGCCGAGCGGGAAAGTACTGCCGCCGCCAGCAAGCAGTAATAGGCAATAATGCCCGGCTCCACGGCATGCGAATACAGCGCAGGCATCGTGGAGACAATAAAATAGAGCAGGCCGCCAGGCAGCGCCGCTTTGAGCACGAAGCCGGCCAGGTGCAGGGGCTGCCGCAAGAGTAGTAGCTGATAGGCGCCAAAGCCCAGCAGCAGCAACAGGCCCAGCGCCCACCAGCGGAAATCAATTCCCAACTGGTCGGCCGGTACGTAAGGCAGCCAATGCAGCGTCAGGTGATTTGGGAACAGCGGGTAAGGCAGTGTGCTGAGGTAACGGTACACGACCTCGCCACTGCGAAAGCGCGCCACATACACCTGCAGCACCGGAATGATGTCCGACTGCCGCACGTCGATAGGGTTGGCTGCTATGACTGGGGCCTGCGCGTAGAGTGTCAGCAGACCGCCTAGAAGCAGTCCAACGCTGGCCAGCGGCAGCCGCGCTAGGCTCCGCTCGGCTGGTAGCGCGACGGTCCGGGGCCGGTCAAGCCAATAACCGAGCGAGGCGCCCACTAACAGCAGTGAGGATGTATAAAAGAGAACGGGCCGAACCAATAATCCGCCCACCGCGAACCAATCGGTGAATAGAAGTACTTCTGCCCCGAAGAGAAGATAGATACTTAGTTGCCAACCGATTCCAGTCCCGGCAAACCAGGGGGCAGTTACCCGTGATGTAGAAAACATCGGTAGGTGAAAATAAATGATTATTAAGCGGGTAGGTTGCTACTCGCCTAAGGTCTACTCTAGCGCCTTAATTTGCAAATCGTCCAAGTAGGCTGGTTCGGGGCTGCCGTTGCGCCATAGAAAGACGCGCAGGTGAGCTTCGCCCGGCAGTTGCGCGGGCAGCGTGAAAGTTTTGCGTACCTGCGTCCAGCGCGCCGCGTCGGGTACCTGCTCCGTCAGTACCAGCCGGTCGGAGTACAGTAAGGGCTGGTCCTCGTCCCCAGGGGGCCGCACCTGCACCTCTAGGGTTGCAGCGCCTGGTAACTTACCCATATACACCCACGCCTCTACTTCCAGCCCGCGGATGTGGTGCACACTTGCCTCGTGCAAGGGCAGGTCAAAGGTGAGACTGTACTCGCGGTCGGGGCTCACAAAGGCGGCGTATTGCCCAGAGTGGGCGTGGTCGCGGGTAAGAGCGCCGGCTGGGGCACCCCAGCCCCGCAACGCTTCAAAGTCGGTTCGCGTTACATAGTCACCCACCCAGCGGCCGCTCTTCGAATCTCCGCAGCCGGCCAGACTAAGTAGAATCGGCAGCAAGGCGTAGAGGCAGGCCAAAGCGCTGGTACCTTTATTTGGTAAGTAATAGCTCAAGAGCCGGAAATAACAGGAAATGCTCATTTCCTCGCTTAAAAAATTTACAGAACTCCTCCAGCTATTTATGCCTCCATGCTATTATCAGGGACGAGCTATGAAAACAACAGGTGGGGCAACTGATGCCAAAGGTAAACATGTACTTGGTCGACAAAGAGCAATCAGTTTGATGCTATTGCAACCAGCTCATCCATCTTAGCAAGCAGCGTCACGCTCTACCGTACACTCTCTTAGTAGCAGGTTAGGATACCTTTTTAACTTAAAGTGGCATGGGCATCGAGAGGATACTTTCTGAACGACTGCTCAAGTCTTTTGTCTGAAAAAATAGCCGAGGTATTAGTTGTCCGTTCTATAGGCTACGCGTAGAGGGTGGGGTCGATAAGCAGTGCCCTGTCGTAGGTGTAGCACGTAGGCGCCGGGCGCTAGGCCGGACCATTTCGGGCGCCAAGACTGCCCGGCCGCTACCGCTCCTTGGTCCAGTGTCCGGCCCAGCCCGTCATCAAGTTGCCAATTAAGCGAGTCAGAGCCAGTTATTATCACTTCGATAGCGGGAATGCCGACCGTCAGCTGCCATGCCGGCGCCCACTGACCGGCAGCGGGCAGCGGCAGGGTTAGATTGCAAGGCGGATTTAGATTTTCAGTCAGCTCCAGACCCAACTTCGACGGCTTGTCAGAGTCGGCCCCGGTGTGCGGTGGTGCCACCCGCCAGCGCTGCCGACTACCAGCGTTTTCGCGGCCCGGCGGCTGCTCAGCCGGCAACCAAGCTAACTCTGACTGCGGGGTTTCGGCGCCTGGCCGCTGCCCAGCTGGCCGTAGAGGCTGCCGGGACCGGTACACCCGAATGTAATCTACTGCCAGCGTGTCTTGAGTAGTCGTAGACCATTCCCACATAGCTAAGTTCAGAATAAGCCACATGGCGCAGCCAGTAGGCAGAACCCGGGTAGCGCGGCGAATGGGAATGCCGTCGAAATAAAAAATGACTTCGTTGGGCAGCCAGCTCAGGCTGTAGGTATGGTACTGCTGGGCTAGGTTGCCAGTGGCCTCGGGCGGGTTATAGAAATAGCAGGCGCAGGCTTCGCCTTGCTGCCGCGTGGGGCGCCAGCCATTGTTTAGATTAAGAATCAGGTTGTTACTAAGGTGGTGGGCGTCGGCCTCAAAGATATCAATCTCGTCGGGCACCCCGCCGTAGAGCCAGAAGGCGGGAAACGCATGGGGGTCACGGGGCTGCCGGCACCGCACCTCAAACAGGCCGAAACTGAATCCTTCATCGGGCGGACACCCTGCTGGCAGTTGCTCAAGGTTACGGTAACGGCTCATCAGCATGCCGGATGTGTAACGCAGCGACTTTCCCCGATAAGCAATGGCTGCCGGAGCCCGCCGGGCCGTCAGACGCAGCAAGCCGGCGGAGTCGGTATTCACTTCCGTTGCGGTATAGTACTGTGATTCCGCGTTGTTGAGCAAGGTGCGGCCCCAGGGATAGGCGAAGTGCCAGCGCGTACTCATCGCCAGTGTATCGAGGGGCCTGTCAAACTCTTCGGCCAACTCTAATTGCCACTTATTGTAGTCGAGTCGCTCCTGTGCCCCGGCCCCTAAGGGCCACCACATCCCCGCCAGGAAGAAGCCAATGCCAACTAGTCGCGCCCCGAAACACCAAGCTTTATTAGCCTGAAAGCACCTCAAGGGCCGCCGGTTACGCGTGTTGCCGGGCATGCTCCCGGTGGCTCCCAGCAGGTGCCAGGTGCTGTTCTTAAGGCTTGCTGGTAACCACCAAGTCATCGAGGTAAATAGGTTCGGGCGCCGATACACGCCAGAGGTAAATACGCAATTGGTTTTCCGACGAAATCGTGGCAGGCATGGTAAACTCCTGGCGTATCTGACTCCACTCCCCGGGCGTTTTGATAGCTGGCCCCAGATTAATTACTTGGTTCACAAGTGGGGTGTTGTCGGTGAGTGAGCGGTTGATTTGAACTACCAGTTGAGCATCGGCGGGCTTGGTGGCATAGACCCAGGCGGCCACCTCAATTTTGATTATCCGCCGCTCCGCAAGGCGTCCCAGCAGGTTGCTGTACGTCAGACTATATTCCATTGTCTGGTCGGTTTTAATAGCATAGCGCCCAGAGTGCGCTCGTTCGCGGGTGAGTGAGGGCGACTCGGTTGAGGTCCACCCTTCCAGCGACTCAAAATCATTGCGCAGCAGAATATTTGGCTCAGATAAGTCGGCTTCGGGAGCAGAGCAGGCGCTGACCCCAGTACAAAGTAGAAGAACGGCGGCGCGGGCAACAGTCATAGAAGAGCGCAATAGAAAAAGCGGGGCGAAGATAGGCTAATGGAGATGGTGGTGTACGTTGAAGGTCGGCCCTTTTGGGAAAAGCCGTAGTTTTGGCAACCATTTACTTGTTTCAGAAAATTCTTATGCCTCGTAACCGCGCGGCCAATCGGGTGGCTTTACTGGTCACACTACTGGTTTTTAGCGCCATCATGCTGCGCTGGTTCGGCCCCGTGCTGCGCCACCCTTCCGAATATCTGTTCGAGCCCCACGGGGATGGGTTAAAAAACTACTTTACCCTGGTATATTATTGGCAGTACGACGCTGGCATCCACTTTAGCGGCCTCAATTATCCGTTCGGCGAGCACGTCGTTTTCACCGATAATCAGCCTATAGTGGCCTTCATGGGGCGGCTGATCCAGCATTTAGGCTTGCCGGTGGCCGCCCATGCCGTTGAGATTATTAACCTGCTCCTGATACTGAGCCAGCTGCTGACGGTTATTTTCATGTACTTTATCGGACGGCGGGCTCTGCTGCCGACTTGGTTTGCCGGTGGCCTAGCCGTGCTGCTGGTTTTGCTCTCACCCCAGCATCATCGCCTGCAGGGGCACTATGGCTTGGCGTACAGCTTCGTCTTTCCGATGCTCTGGTACTGCCTGCTGCGGGTCCGCGAAGCGGTATCTTCGGCGACGGTGGCAAGTCGTACCGCCGTGTACGTGCTATCTGCCGCCGGTACAGGCCTATTGCATCCATATCACTTGCCGCTGGCAGCCTTTTTTGCCGGCGGCTGCTTCTTGATTGACTTTATTTGGCGCTGGACCCGCCGGGCGCCGGTCAGTGCAGGTGTCGGCTCTATCGGCTTGCGCCAATTCCTAGTGGTGCCAAGCTGGCGCCTGCTGGTCGCGGCTGTGCTGCCCCTGGTTTTGTTCCAGGGCTGGTTGTATCTGACCGACTCGGTAGCCGACCGGCCCACCAACCCTTACGGCTTTCTGGTGGCGCACGCTACATGGCAGGGGGTCTTTCTACCAGCCACTGGGCCTTTGCACACTTTTTGGCAGGCTGTCTTTCATTCCGATGAGCCTACCAGCGAAGGCACCGCTTACTTAGGCCTAGTCGCTTCCCTCATAGCTGTGCTGAGTATCATTCGAATACTGGGCTACATGCTGCGTGGGCAGTGGAGGCGCGCCCTGCGCCCGGCTACGCCCCTGGTGCTGCAAGTGAGTGTAGGCGCCGCCGTGCTAGTGTTACTGTTTGCCTGCGCCTATCCATTCCGTTGGGGCCTGGAGAGCTTGGTGCAGTACCTAGGGCCGCTGCGGCAGTTTCGGGCCCTGGGGCGGTTTGCCTGGGTGTTCTACTATGTCTTCGGGTTGTACGCCGGGTATTACATCTACCTGTTGTTCCGGTATCTAAAGCAGCGCCGGGCGGCCCCAGTCGCTTATGGACTGCTGGTCGTGGCGGGAGCCGTGTGGGGTGCCGAAGGCTGGCTGTATTACAGCGACCGCGCCGCCAAAGTGCAGGTGAACCGGATAGGGCATCTGCTGATGAACCCCGCCCGCCCCTTCACCGAGCGCCTAGCACTAGGCAGCCGGTCGGCCGCCGACTTCCAGGCCATCCTCCCGTTGCCTTATTATCATATGGGGTCCGAGAAATTTGGGTTCGTACGCAGCGGTAGTGCGCAGGTGTTGAGTATGCGGGCGGCTGTAGAACTGGGGCTGCCCATTATTGCAGATATGCTCTCGCGTACCTCGACTAGTCAGAGCTTGGCCCAGGTGCAGCTCATAAGCCATGAGCTGCTACCTAAGTCGCTGCCTTTGCAGCTGCCCTCAGCCAAGCCACTGCTAATTATTACTACCCACGAGCGCCAGAATGCTGCTGAGCGGGCCCTAATCAGCCGAGCGCGCCTGCTATTCGAGAATGTGGAGTTAAAGCTTTATGAGCTGCCCTTGACGGCCTTCGTTAGCACTGGGCCGGCTGCGGCGGCCCGATTCGCGGCCCGCCGCGACTCTCTGCATCCTCTGCCCGGCGGGCTGCTGGTGGCAGGCCCGCCCATGGGAGTTTACCATCGAGACTTCGATGGCCAGCCTGGGCCTGACCTGCTCACGGCCGCTACCACGTCGGGGGGGCTGTCAGGCCAGGGGCCGCGCGAGTTGCTACGTGCTCCGCTCCCTATGCTCGACAACGACACACTGGGCTACGAGGTGTCAGTCTGGTGCTGGGCCAAGTCGAAGGCAGCTTTGCCCGTACTGCAGGTATATCAAACCGGCTCCGACGGAGACGTGCGACTTATTGGTCAGTTTGTGGGCGCCGATGCCACCGACATAGCTGGCGATTGGGTACGCTTGAGTACGGTGGTGCGACCACTGCTAGCGGGCGGCCCAGTGCAAGTGTTGATGGCCGGTGACGATTACACTGCTGATGAGTTGCTCGTGCGGCCGCGCCGCACGACTGTTTACCAAGCCTTGCCCAATGGCCAGATTAGGCTCAATAACTTCCCCCTGCCTGCTGCAGCTCCACCGCAGTTTACTTCCCCTCATGCCGCTCTTTGACCTGATTCTGCCCTGCTATAATCCTTTGCCCGGCTGGGTGGATAATGTGTTGGCCAGCATGGCGCGGCTCCGGGAAGCGCTGCCTGAGGCAGAGCCCTGTTTGGTGGTGGTAAATGATGGCTCCGCGCGCGGCGTAACGGTAGCTGATATCGACCGGCTACGCGCGGCACTGCCGCATTTTACTTACCTCAGCTATGACCTCAATCAAGGTAAAGGCCACGCTTTGCGTACAGGCGTAGCGCAAAGCACTCACGAACTGTGCCTGTTCACGGATATTGATTTTCCGTACGAGGAAACTAGTATGGCTCAACTCTACCGGGTGCTGGCTACTGGCCAGACCGATGTAGCGGCGGGCATCCGTGACAGTAACTATTACGCCCAAGTGCCGCCGGCTCGGGTAGCCATTTCGCAAACCTTGCGCCTGCTTACCCGTCAACTTCTTCGCCTGCCGGTCAGCGATACGCAATGCGGCCTTAAAGGCTTCAATGAGCGCGGTCGGCGTCTGTTTATGCGCAGCCAAACCAAGCGCTACCTTTTTGACCTGGAATTTCTGTATATGGGCGCCCGGGAGCCGGGCCTGCGGGTACAGGCCGTAGAAGTGCGCTTGAAGCTTGGTGTCATTTTTTCGAAAATGCCGTTGCGAGTGCTGGCTTCCGAAGGATATAGCCTGCTGAAGATTCTACGGCGCGAATAGCCTCGTAACTCATCTCCTCCCGACAATTCGCGGTTTTAAAATTAAGGTGGAGGATGTCATTTGCAGTTCGAATGAAACCGCCCGGCGGCTCCGCATAAGCTCCGTGGTTGTCATTTCTCAGCTACAATGAGAAGATTTGCCAGCTCATGGTGCCAACACTGGCAGGTACTGGCGGCCGAGACCGGTACTAGTAATTAAACTCGGCAACGAATATTGTTTGCTTTGAACGCTGTTCTCGCTGGCTAACTTTCGCGCCGCCTTCGCCGGCCGGACGCTACTTTTGGCGTGGTTCCTGGTTTGCCAACGGGCTTTTGCCTGCGCACTACCGTGGGCGACCGACTGGTGCCGCCCGCGGCCGCCGGCCCCCTGCGGGCCTTTGCGAACGGCCCGCACAATTCTTGATTATCAGCTTTCCATTGTGGCCCGCATGGACATTTCCGTTGTCATTCCCATCTACAACGAAGAAGCCAACATCACTGAGCTGCACCGCCGGCTGCGCGCGGTGCTCGAAGGCCTGCGACTGCCCGGCGGCTACGAGCTGATTTTCGTCAACGACGGCTCGCGCGACCAGTCATTGCCCCTGCTGCGCGAGCTGGCCGCGGCCGACCCCTGCGTGCGCTACCTGGATTTCAGCCGCAACTTCGGCCACCAGATTGCCGTCACGGCCGGCCTCGACCGGGCCCAGGGCCAGGCCGTGGTCATCATCGACGCCGACCTGCAGGACCCGCCCGAGCTGATTGTGGACTTGTACGAGAAGCTCCGGCAGGGCTACGAGGTGGTGTATGCCCGGCGCCGCTCGCGGCAGGGCGAAAGCCAGGCCAAGAAGCTCACGGCCAAGATGTTCTACCGACTTCTCTCGCGCATCACCCACATTCCGATTCCGGTCGATACCGGCGACTTTCGCATCATTTCGCGCAAGGTGCTGCTGGCCCTGCGCCAGATGCCCGAGCAAAACAAGTTTCTGCGCGGCCAGATTGCCTGGGTCGGCTTCCGCCAGACCTTCGTGCTCTACGACCGCGCCGAGCGGGCTGGCGGCGAAACCGGCTACACCTACCGCAAGATGCTCAAGTTCGCCCTCGACGGCATCACGGGCTTTTCCGATGCGCCGCTCAAGCTGGCTACTATCATGGGTTTCACCGTGTCGGGCGTGGCCTTTTTGCTCATGCTCTACACGCTTTATTCGCGGCTGGTGCGGCACGACTTCGAGCCCGGCTGGGCCTCACTGATGATGAGCATTCTGTTCCTGGGCGGGGTGCAGCTTATCGCCGTGGGCATCATCGGCGAGTACATTGCCCGGCTCAGCGCCAACGTGCGCCGACGCCCGCTCTACATCGTGGCCGAAACCGACCAGCTCGGGACTCCCAATTCAACCGATTCGGCGTCGGCCTGATGCCGGCCAGCAGGGGGTATTGCTCAGCAGCGGGCGGCATTCCAGGCTTCTGACTCCTTCGCGTCCATGAATATGCTGTCATTTCGCCGGCAGGCGGCTTACCTGTTTCTGCTTTTCACGCTGCTGCTGCTGCTGGTGCCGCGGGCGGCGCACGAGAGCGACATGAGCTACTGGATGACCTGGGCCAAGGATATTTTCCGGCACGGCCTGGGCAATGCGTACCGGTCGCCGGGCAACAACTACAACCCGCTCTACCATTACATCCTGTGGGGATATGGGCAGCTGATGGGCAGCCCCGAAAAGCTGATTTACAACCGGTACTGGCTCAAGGCATTCACCCTGGTCTTTGACTTTGCGGGCGCGCTCTGGGCGGCTTCGCTGGTGCGCGAGCGGGAGCGGCGCTTCGGGCTGGCTTTGCTGCTGCTCTTCAATATCGGGTACTTGTACAACACCCTGGTCTGGACGCAGGTCGATGCCATTTATTCGGTTTTTGCGTTCGGGGCGGTGCTGCTGGGCGCGCGGGGCCGGGCCGTGGGCAGTGCGCTGTGCTTCGTGCTGGCGCTGGCTGCTAAAACCCAGGCCATTATCTTTTTGCCGCCGCTGCTGCTGCTTTGGCTGCCGGTGTGGTGGCACCGGCCGCGCCGGGCCGCGCTGAGTCTGGGTGCGGCCACCCTGCTGGGCTTGCTGGTGCTGGCGCCGTTTATCTGGGGAGGCGACAAAAACTACCTGCCCCGCATTATTGAAATCAACCTCACCGCCGCCGAGCTATACCCGGTGGTGTCGATGAATGCCTACAACTTCTGGTACCTGCTGCAGCCCCACGGCGAGCTGCTGCACGTGCCTGACCACCTGCTGGTGGGGCCGCTGAGCTACCACAACTGGGGCCTGCTGTTTTTCTGCGGCGCCTCGGCCCTGGCCCTGCTGCCCTTGCTGCTGCTGGCTTTGCGCCGCCTGCGCCAGCCCGCCGGGCTGGGCGGCGACGTGAAAGCCAGGGGGGCCGAACTGCCAGCCGACGAGCTGGCGCGGGTGCTGCTGAGCTGCGGACTGATACCGCTCGTGTTCTCCTACTTCAACACCCAGATGCACGAGCGCTACTGGCACGCGGCCCTGCTGCTGCTGGCCGGCTACGGCTTTCTGCGCCGTGCCTACGGGCCCTACGTGCTCGTGTCGGTGGCTTATTTTCTGAATCTGGAGGCCGTGTTGCGCTTTCTGCAGCTGCGCAACTACAAGGTGCTTGTGTTCCAGCCCTGGTTTGTGGCGGTCTTGTTCGGGCTGGCCATCGGACTGAGCCTGTGGCAGCTCTACCGCCTCACGCCCTGGCGGGCGGAGTGGCTGCGCATTCGGGGCGGGGCCAGCAGGGGGTAGCAACGGCGTGCCGCTGTTCGGCAAAAAAACGGCCGCTTACGTTACGCTATGGCCGGCGGCGTGAGCAGCGGGGGCTGATTTACGGCCGCTGCCGCCTAACTTGACCGCCCGGCCGCGCTGCTCCTTCGCTTCACCGCTATGCTCCAACTTTTAAATTACGTCAATGGCCAGCTCGTGCCGCCGCGCACCGGCCGCTACCTCGACAACTTTGAGCCCGCCACCGGGCAGGTGTACGGCCACCTGCCCGACTCCGGCCCCGAGGACGTGAATGCCGCCGTCGAAGCCGCCGAAGTCGCCCTGCCCGCCTGGCGCGCCCTGCCGGCCGAGGAGCGGGGCCGCCTGCTGGTGCGCATTGCCGAGCTGCTGGAGCGCGACCTCGAGCAGCTGGCCCTGGCCGAAAGCTGCGACAACGGCAAGCCCGTGAGCCTGGCCCGGCGCCTGGACATTCCGCGGGCGGCGGCCAACTTCCGCTTCTTCGGCACCGGCACCGAGCATTTCAGCTCCGAAACCCACCTGCAGCACGGCGTGGCCCTCAACTACACCGTGCGGCAGGCAGTGGGCGTGGTGGCCTGCATCTCGCCCTGGAACCTGCCGCTCTACCTCTTCACCTGGAAGATTGCGCCCGCCCTGGCCGCGGGCTGCTGCGTGGTGGCCAAGCCCTCGGAGCTGACGCCGGTCACGGCCTTTCTGCTCTCCCAAATCTGCATGGAGGTGGGCCTGCCGCCGGGCGTGCTCAATATTTTGCACGGCACCGGGCCGGCCTGCGGGCAGGCCATGGTGGCGCATCCGGGCGTGCGGGCCGTGAGCTTCACGGGCGGCACGGCCACGGGGCGGCAGCTGGCGCTCACGGCCGCGCCCATGTTCAAGAAGCTGAGCCTGGAACTGGGCGGCAAAAACCCCAACCTGGTTTTCGCCGACTGCCACCTGGCCCAGGCCGTGAAAACCAGCGTCCGCTCCGCGTTCGACAACCAGGGCCAGATTTGCCTCTGCGGCTCGCGCATCTTCATCGAGCGGCCCATCTACGAGGAGTTCAAAGCAGAATTTCTGCGCCAGACGGCCGAGCTGACGGTGGGCGACCCCCTGCTGGCCGGCACCAAGCAGGGCGCGCTGGTCAGCAAGTCGCACATGAACAAGGTGCTCGGCTACCTGCAGCTGGCCCTGGACGAAGGCGGCACCCTGCTGGCCGGCGGCCACCGCGTGCTGGTGCCCGGCCGCTGCGAGGAAGGCTACTTTGTGGCGCCCACCGTGTTTGAGAACCTGCCCCCGCACTGCCGCGTCAACCAGGAAGAGATTTTCGGCCCCGTCGTCACGCTCACGCCCTTCGACACTGAAGAGGAAGCCCTGGCCTGGGCCAACGCCAGCGAGTACGGCCTCGCGGCCACGGTCTGGACGCAAAGTCTGGCCCGCGCCCACCGCGTGGGCCACGCCCTACATGCGGGCGTGGTGTGGGTGAACACCTGGATGCACCGCGACCTGCGCACGCCCTTCGGCGGCGTGAAAAACTCTGGCATGGGCCGCGAGGGTGGGGTGGAGGCGCTGCGCTTTTTCACCGAGCAGCAAAACGTGTGCATCAAGCTGTAAGCGTCCCGGGGGAGCTAAGCTCGACGCCCGCGTACACCTCGCTCAGCGGCACTTGGCAGCTGATGCTGCTCAAATCCAGCAGGGAGTTCAGGTCACGGGTTTCGGTCAGCACCCAGCGGCCCGGCTCGTCCAGCGTAAACAGCTCGGCGTGCACCGTGGTTGAGTCCAGCAGCAGATACTGCCGCAGGCTGGGAATCTGGCGGTAATACATGAATTTCTCGCCCCGGTCTTTGTTCGCCGTTGAGGGGGAAAGCACTTCCACGAGCAAGGTAGGATTGAGCAGCGTGTCCTGATTGTCGGTTTCGTTAAAAGCCGGCGAGCCACAAATCACGGTCAGGTCGGGGTAAACGTAGGCGCGGCCGCTCAGAATCTGAACGCGCTGGTCGCTGCCAACGGGGGTACAGTTTCGGCCGCGCAACAGCCCGCCAATACTGATAAGCAAATTGGCGCAAATACGGTTGTGCGCAAACTTGGCCCCCGCCATGGCCTCGATGATGCCATCAAAATACTCATATTTGAAATCGGCTTCCCGCTCCAGGCGAAGGTAGTCTTCGGGCGAAACGTAGGTGGAGGATTCATTCTGGAAAGCAGGCAGGCCCATGGCAGCGCAGGTAGAGTTCACTCAAAAATACGTCATGCGGTCCCAGCATTCTGCCTTCCGCCCGGCCTGCCGTACCTTTGCCCGCTGAACTCCCCGCTCCCGCTGTGGCCGACGCTGCTCCCGCTGATTTCTACGCCCACCCCACCGCTATCCTCGATGAGGGCTGCCGGGTGGGCGCCGGCTCCCGCATCTGGCACTTCTGCCACCTGAGCGCGGGGGCTGAGCTAGGTGCCGGCTGCTCGCTGGGCCAGAACGTATTCGTGGCCGGCACGGTGAAGCTGGGCCGCAACGTGAAGGTGCAGAACAACGTCAGCCTCTACGACGGCGTGACTTGCGAGGACGACGTATTTATTGGCCCCTCGGCCGTGTTCACGAATGTGAAAAACCCGCGCAGCGCCGTGCCGCGCCGCGGCGCCGGCCACTACCAGCCCACGCACCTGGCGCGTGGCGTCAGCATCGGGGCCAATGCCACCATCGTGTGCGGGGTGCGGCTGGGCGAGTTTGCCTTCGTCGGGGCCGGCGCGGTGGTCACCAAAGACGCCCCGCCGTATGCCCTGCTGCTGGGCAATCCGGCCCGCCCGGCCGGCTGGGTCAGCCAGCAGGGCCACCGGTTGCAGTTTGATGGCCAGGGCCGCGCCGCCTGCCCGGAAAGCGGCCAGCAGTACGAGCTGAGCGCCGACCTGAAATCCGTAAAACCCCTCCACTCCAGTTTATGAATTACGAATTTCGACCGGGCTAGCCCACCATCATCGGCAGGCCAAATCGCAATTCTTAATTCGTAATTCATAATTCAACTACCGTGTACGATAAACTACTGAAGAAAGAAGCCACGCTGGCCGTTATCGGCCTCGGCTACGTGGGTCTGCCCATTGCCCTGGAGTTTGCCCGCAAGCTCCGCGTCATCGGCTTCGATATCAATGCCCAGCGCATTGAGCTGATGAAGCAGAACATCGACCCCAGCGGCGAGCTGGAAGCCAAGGATTTCGAGGGCTGCGACATCACCTTCACCGACTCGCTCGACGTGTTGCGCGAGGCTACGTTCTTTATCGTGGCCGTGCCCACGCCCATTGACGAGCACGCCCAGCCCGACCTGAAGCCCCTGCTGGGGGCCTCTACCACCGTGGGCAAGGTGCTGAAAAAGGGCGACTACGCCGTGTTTGAAAGCACTGTATATCCCGGCTGCACCGAGGAAGACTGCATTCCGGTGCTGGAAAAGCACTCGGGCCTGAAATTCAGGCAGGATTTCAAAGTTGGTTACTCGCCCGAGCGCATCAACCCCGGCGACAAAGAGCACACGCTGGCTACCATCGTGAAAGTGGCCGCCGGCTGCGACGACGAAAGCCTCGACGTCATTGCCCGGGTTTATGAGCTGGTGGTGCGCGCCGGCGTGCACCGCGCCTCCTCCATCCGGGTGGCCGAGGCCGCCAAAATCATCGAAAACACCCAGCGCGACGTCAACATTGCGTTGATGAACGAGCTGTCGATGATTTTCGACCGCATGAACATCAACACCTACGAGGTGCTGGAAGCGGCCGGCACGAAGTGGAATTTCCTCAAGTTCTCGCCCGGCCTGGTGGGCGGCCATTGCATCGGCGTGGACCCCTACTACCTGACCTACAAGGCCAAGGAGCTGGGCTACGACGCCAAGGTTATTCTGAGCGGCCGCACCACCAACGACAACATGGGCGCCTACATCGCGCGCAAAACCGTGCAGATGATGATACGCCAAGGCAAGGACGTGGCCCGCAGCCGGGTGCTGGTGATGGGCGCTACGTTCAAGGAGAACGTGGAGGACATCCGCAACTCCAAGGTGGCCGACGTGATTCAGGAGCTGAAAAACTTCTCGGTCAACGTCGACATCGTGGACCCGCACGCCGACTCCGATGAGCTGCACCACGAATACGGCTTCCGCCTGACCGGCCCTGAGCAGGTGCGCCAGGACTACGACGCCGTCATCGTGGCCGTCAGTCACCAGGACTATGTGAGCAAGGACGAGGCCTACTTCGAGTCCATTATGGCCGAGAAACCCGTGCTGGTGGACATTAAGGGTCTGTACCGCGGCAAAATCAACCAGATGCAATACTGGAGTTTGTAAGTAAGTAATGAGGTGGTGGAGTGATGAGGTATAAAGTCAGAGAGTTCTCTAATTACCTCATTACTCTATCACCCCATCACCTCATCACCCATTGATTATGAAGATTCTCGTGACCGGCGGCGCCGGCTACATCGGCTCGCACACGGTGGTAGAGCTGCAGCAGGCTGGCTTTGAGCCGGTTATTGTCGATAATTTCAGTAACTCGCAGGAGTCGGCACTGCAAGGCATCCGGGCTATTCTGGGTCGCGACGTGCCGTTTTACCAATTCGACGTGGCCGATGAGGCCGGCCTGCGCCGGGTGTTTGAGCAGGAAAAAGATATCCAGGGCGTCATTCACTTTGCCGCCTCCAAGGCCGTAGGCGAGTCGGTGCAGAAGCCGCTGCTCTACTACCGCAACAACCTCGGCTCGCTGCTGACCCTGCTGGCCGTGATGGAGGAGTTCAAGGTGCGCAACCTCGTGTTTTCTTCGTCCTGCACCGTGTACGGCGTGCCCGACCAGCTGCCCGTGACCGAGGCCACGCCCACCAAGCCGGCCACCTCGCCCTACGGCAACACCAAGAAAATCTGCGAGGACATTCTCACCGACGCGGCCCGTGCCCCGCAAAGTCAGCTGCGCACCATTCTGCTGCGCTACTTCAACCCCATCGGCGCGCACGCCTCGGCTAAAATCGGGGAGCTGCCGCTGGGCGTGCCCCAGAACCTGGTGCCCTTCGTGACCCAGACGGCGGCCGGTATCCGCGAGCAGCTCACCATCAACGGCGACACCTACGACACGCCCGACGGCACCAACATCCGCGACTACATCCACGTCGTGGACCTGGCCCAGGCCCACGTGGTGGCCGTGCAGCGCCTGCTGGCCGGCGAGAGTAAGAATGTGGAGACCTTCAACGTGGGCACTGGTCGCGGCAACTCGGTGCTGGAAGTGGTGCAGGCCTTTGAGAAAGCCACCGGCCAGCAGCTCAACTACCGCATGGGGCCGCCGCGGGCCGGCGACGTGCCCGCTATCTACGCCGATGTAACCAAGGCCACCGAAGTGCTGGGCTTCCGCACCCAAACCAGCCTGGAGGACTCGCTGGCCAGCGCCTGGAAATGGCAGCAGACGCTGAAGAAATAATAGGAAGTTCGGCCAAGTTACTGAGCCTAAGACTAATAATATGAAAATCTTCATTACCGGCGGCGCCGGCTTCATTGGCTCGCACGTGGTGCGGCTCTTTGTAACCAAGTACCCCGCGTACCAGATTCTCAACCTCGACGCGCTGACCTACGCCGGCAACCTGGAGAACCTGCGCGATATCGAGAACGCGCCTAATTACCGCTTTATCAAGGGCGATATTGCCGACCAGGCCTTCGTCGATGAGCTCTTTGCCCGCGAGGAGCCCGATGCCGTGATTCACCTCGCCGCCGAGAGCCACGTGGACCGCTCCATCACCGACCCGCTGGCCTTCGTAAAGACTAACGTGCTAGGCACCGTGCACCTGCTGAACGCGGCGAAGAACCTGTGGAAGCCAGCCGGGTATGAGGGCCACACCTTCTACCACGTGAGCACCGACGAGGTGTACGGCTCGCTGGATTTCGGCCCCGACATGTTCACCGAAACCACGGCCTACGACCCCCGCTCGCCTTACTCGGCCTCCAAGGCCAGCTCCGACCACTTTGTGCGGGCCTGGCACCACACCTACGGCCTGCCCATCAAGCTCAGCAACTGCTCGAATAACTACGGCCCCAATCACTTTCCCGAGAAGCTGATTCCGCTGGCCATTCACCGCCTGCGCACCGGCCAGCCGGTGCCGGTGTACGGCAAGGGCGAAAACGTGCGCGACTGGCTCTTCGTGAAAGACCACGCGACGGCCATCGACGCCGTGTTTCATAAAGGCAAGCTCGGCGACACCTACAACATCGGCGGGGTGAATGAGTGGCAGAACCTCAAGCTCATCGAGCTGCTCTGCGACGTGGTGGACGAGAAAACCGGCCAGCCAGCAGGGTCTTCGCGCCGCCTTATCACCTTCGTGAAAGACCGCGCCGGCCACGACATGCGCTACGCCATCGACTCCTCGAAAATTATGAACGAGCTGGGCTGGCAGCCCTCTGTCACCTTCGAGCAGGGCCTGGCCCAGACCGTGGACTGGTACCTCGAAAACGAGGAG
>CAXUEM010000014.1:18068-20467 GCA_964249885.1 uncultured Hymenobacter sp.
AATTACTGCCGCACGCGAGCTGCTTCGCGGTGCTCAGCATGACGTTCTGATTAAAAATAAATATGTACGACCAACCTTTCCACGACCGTCCGCTTTCCGACCTCACCTTCCTTGTCACCGGCGGGGCGGGCTTTATCGGCTCCAACATTGTCGAGTATCTGCTGAAGTACGGCGTTAAGAAAGTCCGCACGTTCGACGACTACTCCAACGGATTCCGCAAAAATCTCCGGCTGTTTCAGGGTAATCCGGCCTTGGAAATCATGGACGGCGACATTCGCAGCGCGGCCAGCTGCGCGGCGGCCTGCGCGGGCGTGGACATCGTGCTGCACCAGGCGGCACTGGGCTCGGTGCCGCGCTCCATCAACGACCCCGTGCTGAGCAACGACGTGAACGTGGGCGGCTTCGTGCAGATGCTGGTCGCGGCCAAAGAAGCCGGCGTGAAGCGGTTTGTGTACGCGGCCAGCTCCAGCACCTACGGCGACCACCCCGGCCTGCCCAAAATCGAGGACCGCATCGGCAAGCCGCTCTCGCCCTACGCCGTCACCAAGTACGCCAACGAGCTGTACGCTGACGTCTTTGGCCGCACCTACGGCCAGGAAATCATCGGCCTGCGTTACTTCAACATTTTCGGCCCGCGCCAGGACCCCGGCGGCGCCTACGCGGCCGTCATTCCGCTGTTTATCGACGCGCTGCTGCAAAACCAGCCGCCCACGCTCAACGGCGACGGGGGCCAGACCCGCGACTTTACCTTCGTGGAAAACTGCGTACAGGCCAACATCCGCGCCGCGCTGACGACCAATCCGGCCGCCGTCGGGCAGGTGTACAACATCGCCGTCGGCGACCGTACCTCGCTGGTCGAGATGTATGACATTCTGCGTCAGGAAGCCGGCTCCGACCTCGCGCCCGTCTTCGGCCCTGACCGGGCCGGCGACATCCGCGACTCGCTGGCCGATATTTCCAAAGCCCGCACCCTGCTCGGCTACGACCCACAGGTACGCATCCGCGAGGGCCTACGCCTCACGCTGGAGTGGTTCAAGGCGAACCAGGCGTTCATCCAGCAGCGGAACTAGCTCGTTGTCATAATGATACGGGAAGAGCGCGTCCTGTCTCGTCCTTCCTCCAGCATTTCCAATTCTCGCGGCGCGAACGTGACCAAACTGTTTCGCCCCACTCAACCCGACCAATAATCGATGAAAGGCATTATTCTCGCCGGCGGCTCCGGCACCCGGCTGCACCCGCTCACGCTGGCCGTAAGCAAGCAGCTCATGCCGGTGTACGACAAGCCAATGATTTACTACCCGCTCAGCATCCTGCTGATGGCCGGGATTCGGGAGGTGCTCATCATCACCACGCCCCACGACCAGACGCAGTTTCAGCGACTGCTCGGCGATGGTAAAAACTTGGGCTGCGACTTCCAATACGCCATTCAGGAAGTGCCGAACGGGCTGGCGCAAGCCTTCGTGATTGGAGCCGATTTTATCGGCCAGGACAACGTGGCGCTGGTGCTCGGCGACAACATTTTCTACGGCACCGGCCTGGAGGCGCTGCTCAAGAGCAACAGCAGCCCCGAGGGTGGCGTCGTGTTTGCCTACCACGTGCACGACCCCGAGCGCTACGGCGTAGTAGAATTCGACGCCAGCATGCGGGCGCTTAGCATCGAGGAAAAGCCCGCCCAACCCAAGAGCAACTACGCCGTGCCGGGCCTGTATTTCTACGACAACTCGGTGGTGGAAATAGCCCGCAACCTGCAGCCCAGCGCGCGGGGCGAGTACGAAATCACCGACATCAACCAGGAGTACCTACGCCGCGGCCAGCTGAAAGTGGGCATCCTGGGCCGGGGCACGGCCTGGCTCGACACGGGCACCTTCGAGAGCCTGATGCAGGCCGGCGAGTTCGTGCGCGTAATCGAGCAGCGCCAGGGCTTGAAGGTGGGCGCCATTGAGGAAATAGCTTACCGCCAAGGTTTTATCACGGCCGACCAGCTGCGCCGGATTGCCGAGCCCCTGCGCAAAAGCGGCTACGGCGACTACCTGCTGCGCATCCCGGAGCACTTCGTGCTCGGCGCCTAAAGCAAACGCGCCGCGCGTTAGCAACGGACTTTTAGCGAGGCCAGCAGGGCGTACCCCCTGCTGGCCTCGCCTTTTAGCTGCCCTTTGTCAAAACCGGCTGAGTGCGCCGGCCAGCAGGGCCAGCCCCACGATGACCACCGGTGGCACCCGCTCCCAGAGCAGCACCAGAAACGTCAGGCCGACCAGCAGGGGGTTCAGCGGCACGCTCCAGCCGGCCAGCGGGCCGGGCAGGGCCAGCAGGCGGTCGGGCAGTGGGTGGTAGAGCAGCAGCGTGGCGGGAAAGACCAGCCCGGCGGTAACGGCGTTGACGGCTTCCAGGGAGGGGTTCAC
>CAXUEM010000015.1:0-2156 GCA_964249885.1 uncultured Hymenobacter sp.
GCACCGACCCCGAGTTGAGCCGCCTGCTGCAAACCAACGTGGACCTGGCCAAGGTGCGCGCCGAAGACCTGCCCGCCCTCTACGAGCGGTTTCTGGAAACCACCCGCGCCGAGCGCCGGCAGTGGACGGCCGCGAAGTGGAAAACCGCGGGCGCGGCACTTTCCCGCCTCAACCAGCGCTACGAGCAGGTGCGCGGCGAGCTTTCGCTGGAAGAAAAGCTGAACATCCGCACGCTGCAGGGCGAGTTCAGAGCCCTGGAGGCAGCTAAGCAGGTTTCCAAGAGCTTGTAGCCGCGCGGGAGCCTGGCCTGATTTATTTGGTGAGCAGCCAGCGGTAGGCCTCGTCGAGGTCGCGAAACAGCTCGATGGCCAGCAGGGAGCGGCTTTGCGCCACAAACTGCCGCGAAGTCAGCTGCTGGGCCACATCGGCCGACACCACGTAGCTCATGGCCTCTATCCCGCCGTCGGTGGCGTCGGGCAGCCATTCGTAGTGCAGCCAGGGCAAGGCTTCGTGCCAGTCGCCGGTGGTTTGGCCTTTGTCGTTGAGCACGCGCCGGTAGTGCCGGTCCGGGCGGCCCTCCATGCCCACGCGGCCCACCCGAATGACCTCCTCGGCCGTCAGGTGGCCGTGCCAGCGCACGTACAGCATTTCCTCGTCCGGGTAATGCGAGAATTCGGCCAGTGGGTCGCCGGCCGCATCGGGCACCACTAAAAAAGGCGGAGAGAGCAGACTAACCATGATTCAGGGTGGCGAAGACCTAAGCACGACAACAGGAATTATAAATATAGGATAAATTTCTTCGGCTCCCAAGCCGGCCGGGGCCTGCGAGTTGGCCGGGCCCGAAGACCCCGGCCGGCCTATCTTTGAGGTTCTGTTTTCGTCATTAAACGCTAAACCGGGCGCCGCAACCCAGTTGGCCGGCTGCTCCGCCAAACGGCGCCCGGACCGGCAGCCGCTTTCAGCTTCTCTTCATTATGCACATTGCCATCGTCGGCAACATCGGGGCCGGCAAAACCACGCTGGCCCACAAGCTGGCCCACCATTTTCGCTGGGAAGTTTTCCTCGAGGACGTGGCCGACAACCCCTACCTCAAGGATTTTTACCAGGACATGCCACGCTGGTCGTTTCACTTGCAGGTGTACTTTCTCAACGGCCGCTTCCGCCAGACCCAGCGCATCAAGGAGCTGCAGGCCCAGGGCAAGGGCGTGATTCAGGACCGCACCATCTACGAGGACGCCCACATCTTCGCGGCTAACCTGCACCAGTCGGGCCTGCTGCCCCACCGCGACTACGACAACTACCGGGCGCTGTACGAATCCATGATTGGGCTGGTGAACCCGCCCGATTTGCTGCTCTACCTGCGGGCCGATTTGCCCAAACTCATCAAGCAGATTGAGCAGCGCGGCCGCGACTACGAGAACAGCATCAGCATCGAGTACCTCAAAAACCTGAACGAGCACTACGAGCAGTGGATAGCCAACTACACCCACGGCCGCCTGCTCATCGTGGATGTGAATGAGCTGGACTACGTGCGCAACCCCGAGGATTTAGGCACCATCATCGACCGCATCAACGGCACGCTGTTCGGCCTGTTTTAAAGCAACAGAACCTTTGCAGGTCTGCGCGGGAGCCAGCAGGGGGTAGGTAGCGCGGAAGCTACAGCGCGGCGTTCAGAAACCGTACCAGCGGCGCGCTGGCCCGCATTCCTTCCACGGCCCGCGCTGCAAAATCCGGCCGCAGCACTTCGGCATCGGCAAAGTGCCGATTAAGAGTAAAGCTCTTGAGTTGCAGCCAAGCTAAGTCCGGGTCAGTGGCGCCGTAGCCGCGGGGCGGCCGGCTCAGGCGCGGGCCATCCAGGTCGAGGCCGGTAGGGAAGTAAGCCAGCAGGGGGGCGGCCTGCCGCCGGGCGTGAAACTCGGCGGCGTTGTAATGAATTTCCTGGCGGATGGCAGCCAGTCCGGCCGGCGTGGGCTGGAAGATGCCCGCGGCCAGCCGGCTCAGGCCCTCGGGCTGCACGCCCAGCCACCAGCCGGCCACCGGCGCGTGGCGGCCGCCGGGCAGCAGGCCGGCGCCCATCCGGCGCTTGTAAGGCTCGGGGTCGCGCTGGCTGCGGTCGTTTTTATGAAGCCGGTACATGGCCTGCGCCGGGCTGAGGC
>CAXUEM010000015.1:2166-8212 GCA_964249885.1 uncultured Hymenobacter sp.
GCAGGTGCAGCGCAGCTTGGTTCAGCACCTCTTGCACCAGGGCCGTGAAGGCAGCGCGGGCCCGCCCGTAGTCGGGGCGGTGGGCGGCCATCCAGGCGGTGTTGTTGTTGGCCGCCAGGCGCCGCAGAAAGTCCAGGGCGAAGGCCAACTCCTTATTCATCGGCGGCCGTGGTCTTGTGGCTGAGCACCCGCACCTCGTCGCCCACGCGCAGGGTGCCGTGGCCGGGACCGGTCACGTTCTGACCAAAGATGATGCTGTTGCCTTCGCGGCGGTAGGTGGCCAGCGTGCGCAGCGGCTCGTTGAGCGGATTTTTGGTGGCGGTTTGCTGGTCGATGGTCGTGACCACGCAGCGGCCGCAGCCACGCACGGCCCGGAAGGGCAGCGTGCCGATTTCGAAGCGGTGCCAGCCGTCTTCTTCATCGGGCTGGGCGCCGCCCACCACCAGGCTGGGACGGAAACGCTCCATGCCCACGGGCTCGGCCAGGCGGGCATTCAGGCCGGCCAGCGAGGCTTCGGTGACGAGCAGAAACGGGTAGCCGTCGGCGAAGCTCACCAGCTGGCCCTCGGGGTTGTGTTCGGGTTCCACGTCGCGGCGCACCATGTCCGACATGTACACCAGCTTTACGGGCTGGCCGAGCGCCTCGGTCAGCCACTCATCGGCGGCCTTGCTGCCGCGCCAGGCCCAGACCATGTCGTCCCAAATCGTGACGAACAGCGTGTGCTTGGACTTGGCCTCGAACGGAATGTAGAGCGGCAGCAGGTCGGGCCGGCGGCGGTGCGTGAGCAGAAAGCCGTTGTAGGCTGGCGAGACGTCCAGCAGGGCCATCTCGGCGTTCTGGCGCTGGGTCATGAAGCGGTTGCGCTCGTCTACCAAGAGCCAGCGGCGGTCGTGGCGCAGGCCGCGGCCCGTCACCTCGGCCTGCTGCACGCGCATGCCGCCCAGGCTTTTGACGGGGTAGATGTAGAGGTCGGTAAGAGTAAGCGTGGGCAATGGGTAGCGGGGTAATTAGGTTTTTGAATGCAAGGCGGTCATGCTGAGCGCAGCCGAAGCATCTCTACCGCAGCAGTAATCAGCGTAGCCAGACGATTGAATTAGTGCTGCGGTAGAGATGCTTCGGCTGCGCTCAGCATGACCGCCTTACTAGCAGAAATTTTACGGCAAACCTGTTCCTACAACTTCTTGGCCGCTTCTTCCTTCAGGGCCAGCTGCACGGCGTTGTAGAGATTGATGATGCCGCCGGTGCTGGAGAGCGTGGCGAAATCCACCTTCTTGTCGGTGCCGGGCTGCTGCACCTGGGTGTGGTGCACGATAACCGTCTGGGTCAGAATGCGCTTCACGTCGGCGGCCGAGAGCTTGGGGAAGTAGGAGCGGAGCACGGCCGCCGCGCCGGCCGTGACGGGCGCGGCCATGCTGGTGCCGCTGAGCTTGCCGTACTGCGAGCCGGGCAGCGTGGCCATGATGCCCACGCCGGGCGCAAACACGTTCACCGACTTGCGGCCGTAGTTCGAGAAGTCGGCCGTCAGGTGCTCGTCGTCTCTGGGGCCGGAGGCGCCTACCGTCAGCAGGTTGCTGGGGCTCTTGCCATCGAGGTAGAAGGCGGCGGGGTAGTGGGGCTTCACTTCCAGGTCGTCGTCTTCGTTGCCGGCGGCGTGCACCAGCAGCACGTTCTTGCTTTCGGCGTACTTGTAGGCGGCTTCCACGGCCTTGCGCTGGGGCGAGAACTCCTTGCCAAAGCTCATGTTGATGATGCTGGCGCCGTTGTCCACGGCGTAGCGGATGGCGTTGGCCACGTCCTTGTCGCGCTCGTCGCCGTCGGGCACGGCGCGCACGCTCATGATGCGCACCTGCGGCCCGGCCACGCCCTCCACGCCGAGGCGGTTGCGGCGGTCGGCGGCGATGATGCCGGCCACGTGGGTGCCGTGCATGGCGTCGGGGCCGGTCACGTCGGCGTTGCCGTAGCTGCGGTCATTCACGTTCTCGGGGTCGTCGCCGATGATGTCCTTGCGCGGGTTAAAGGTCAGACTCAGGCCGTCGTTGAGCTGGCCGCTCTGCGACTTGAGGCCGTCCTGCAGCTCTTTCAGCAGGGCGTCGGTATCGGCGGCGCCGGTTTGCCGCAGGATTTGCAGAAACTGCTGGCTGGCGCCGGCCATGCGCGGGTCGGTGCTCTTGTCGTTAATGGCGCGGCGCAGGGTGGTGGTGTCGAGGCGCTCGGCTTTCAGAGCCTGCTTGAGGGCAGTTGACATCTGCTCGAAGGGGCCGGCCATCTGCTCCATCTGCTGCACCTGGCCGCCGAGCTCCTCGCGCTTGGCCTGGTAGCTTTTGTTGGCTCTGGTGTAGAGGTCAAAGTCGGCCTGCTCGGCGGGCTTAACCTGGGCGCGGGTTTTGCCCTTGAAGCGCGGCCCGAACTTGGCCACGATGCGGGTTACTTCCAGGGTTTCGGCGTTGATGTTGCGGCCGTCGGGCGCGCCCAGAAAGCTCCAGCCGTTTACGTCGTCCACGTAGCCGTTCTTGTCGTCGTCAATTTTGTTGCCCGGAATTTCCTTGGAGTTGCGCCAGAGCACGGTTTTCAAATCCACGTGCGCCGTGTCCACGCCCGAGTCGATGACGGCCACCACCACCGGCACGCTGGTGCGGTTTTTCAGCAGCTCAGTGTAAGTGCGCGTCACCGAGATGCCGGGCACCTGGTCGGTTTGGGGGTCTTTCAGGTGCCACTGGGCGGCGCTCTGGTCGACGGGCGCGGCGGCCGGGGCCGGCTGGGCAGCTACGGCGGGCGGCGTAACCGGCGTAGTGGCCACCGGAACGGAGGTAGTAACCGGTGCCGAAGCAGCCGCGGTAGTGCCGGGCAGCGGCCGGCGGGCGCAGGCCGAAAACAGCGAAGCCGCCAGCAGCAAAGCCAGCGGCGTGGGGGAAATCGAACGCGGGAAGGTCAGGGTCATAAACGGAAAGAGGATGAGGAGGCCAGCACGCGGCAGCCGGCCACGCAAAGAACGGCAATCCGGGCAAATGAAGTTCGGTGGCGAAGAGCAGGTTGGGGCCCGCGCCGGACCGCCTGCAGGGCGCCGCTGTCCTGCGGCGACGCCTAACTTCACGCCCCCAACCCGGTTGCTTCTCCCATGCGCTTTCTTTCCCTTTGCTCCGCCGCCCGCCTTGCCTTCCTATTGCTCATTATTAATTGCTCATTACTAATTGAAAGCAACGCTCAGGCGCCAAAAACCTACACCTCCTCAGAAATCCTGTTGGGCCTGAAAAAGCTCAATGTGCTGGGCTCGGTGCTCTACATCGCGGCGCACCCCGACGATGAAAACACCCGCCTGCTAGCCTACCTGGCCAACGAGCGCCTCGTCGAAACCGCTTACCTGAGCCTGACCCGCGGCGACGGCGGCCAGAACCTCATCGGCCCCGAGCTGGGCCCGGGCCTGGGCGTCATCCGCACCCAGGAGCTGCTGGCCGCCCGCCGCATCGATGGCGCCAAACAGTTTTTCACCCGCGCCAACGATTTCGGCTTCAGCAAAACCCCGGAGGAAACCTTCACCATCTGGGACCGGGAGCAGGTGCTGGCCGACATGGTGTGGGTTATCCGGCAGCGCCGGCCCGATGTGCTCATCACCCGCTTTCCGCCCGACAGCCGCGCCGGCCACGGCCACCACACCGCCAGCGCCCTGCTAGCCATAGCCGCGTTTTCGGCCGCCGGCGACGCCAAGCGCTTCCCCGAACAACTCCAATACGTGCAGCCCTGGAGCCCCAGGCGCCTGCTCTGGAACACGGGCAGCTTTTTCGTGAAGCCCGGCGACGACCTGAGCAAGCTGCTCAAGCTCGACGCGGGCGGCTACAACCCCCTGCTGGGCCAGAGCTACGGCGAAATCGCGGCCCGCTCCCGCTCGCAGCACCGCTCCCAGGGCTTCGGCTCGGCGGCCCAGCGCGGCGAGGCGCTGGAGTATTTCCAGCCCCTGCGCGAAGGCGACACCGTGCCGAAAGAGCTGCTGGAAGGCGTAGATATGAGCTGGAGCCGGGTGCGCGGCGGCGCGGCCGTGGGCAAGTTGATTGAGGAGGTGATTCGGAAGTACGACCCGAGCAACCCCAGCGCGAGTGTGGCGGGGCTGCTGAAGGTGCGGGCAGAAATGAGGAAGATGGAAGCTAAAGCAATACATAAAGCTGGGCCGGCAGGGTCAAGGCTTCTTCTTGCCGAAGCTGTTGGGAAATATGCTGAGTTAGATAATTTAATTGCGGCTTGCGCTGGGCTTAGAATGGAGGCTACTGTAACGAGCCCAACAATAGTTGGCGGTTACAAAGAATTTCTAACGGCAAATGTTGAAATTGTATGCCGGAACCTACCAAACGTATTGGTGCAAGATGTGAACTGCTATGTCATGCACAAAGACACTACTTTAAACACCGTCCTGAATAGCCACAAAACTTTATCGTTTAAGCTGAATTTGTTTCCATCATCTTACAATTTGTCGCCTTGGCAACCATATTGGCTGCTTGAGCTAGGCACAACCGGAATGTATACTGTTCCGCAGCATTTACCAAATTACCAACCTGACAGCAACGTCGTACAGCCTGAAAATTCCATTGATGAACCCTTTAATTCTGTTTATCCGACAATCCTGTTGCAGCATAACCTCCGTGGTTTGCCAGAAAATCCACCCGTCGTTTCCTTGTTTTTACAGGTCAGTATAAACAAAATACCGATAAAGTATCGAGTCCCCGTCCAGTACAAGCGCACCGACCCCGTGCTCGGCGAAACCTACCAGCCGCTGGCCGCGGCGCCGCCCGTGGCCGTGAACCTGCCCGCCGCCCGCGCCTACGTCTTCGCCGACCAGCAGGCCAAGACCGTTCCGGTTACGCTGCGGGCCGGCCGCGCCGGGGTGGCCGGCACGCTGGCCTTGCAGGCGCCGAAAGGCTGGGACATCAGTCCTGCCAGTGCCGCCTTTACCTTTAAAAATAAAGACGAAGAGCAGACCCTGAGTTTTCAACTGCGTCCCGGCGCGGGCGCGGCGGCCGGCAACGCCGAGTTGCGCGCCACGGCCACTGTCGATGGCCAGGCGTACAGCCGCGGTATCCAAACCATCAGCTACCCGCACATTCCCACCCAAACGCTGTTCCCCGAAGCCGCCGCGCCGCTCGTCAAGCTCAGCGTGGCCCGCGGCAAAACCCAGCAGGTGGGCTACCTCATGGGCGCCGGCGACGAGGTGCCCGAAGCCCTGCGCCAGCTCGGCTACACCGTTACGCTGCTGGATGCCAACACCGACCTAAGCCTGGAGCGGTTGCGCCGCTTCGATGCCGTGGTGCTCGGCGTGCGGGCCTACAACACCGTTGAGCAGCTCAAAACCCGCCAGCCCGAATTGCTGAAATACGTGGAAGCCGGCGGCAACCTCGTGGTGCAGTACGTGGTGACGCGCGGCACCGTCATTCCCGAAATCGGGCCCTACCCGCTCAAGCTCAGCAACGACCGGGTGACGGTGGAAAACGCAACCGTCACCTTCCTGAACCCCCAGCACCCCCTGCTGAACGCGCCCAACAAAATCACGGCCGCCGACTTTCAGGGCTGGGTGCAGGAGCAGGGCCTCTACTACCCCAGCTCCTGGGATGCCAAGTACACGCCCCTCATCGCCAGCAACGACCCCGGCGAAACCCCCAAGCAAGGCGCCATTCTGGTGGCCGACTACGGCAAGGGCCACTACATCTACACCGGCCTGAGCTTCTTCCGCGAGCTGCCGGCCGGCGTGCCCGGCGCCTACCGCCTGCTGGCCAACCTGGTGTCGTACGGCAAGTAGGAGCGGGGCGGTAGGCCAGCTGTTCGAGTCGTCACGTAAGCTAAAAGCGCGGACCAGCAGGGGGTAAGCGCCGCGAAACCAACTTTGTGGTTCTACCCCCTGCTGGCTCCGCTGATGTACTACCAGTAGCCGGGCTACTCGCTCTTGCTTTCTTCGCTCTATGAAAAAATGCCTGCTGCTCCCGCTGGCCCTGCTGCTGGGCGGCGCGGCGCCCGCCCCGCCGCTACCGGGCCTGCTGGTGCTGGGCCACGCCGGCTCGGGCTTCTT
>CAXUEM010000015.1:8222-12440 GCA_964249885.1 uncultured Hymenobacter sp.
CAGCGTGCCCGTGCTCTACCACAACCAGGAACTGGAAACCATGACCGCCACCGGCCGCGGCTGCATCGGCCAGCTGCCGGCCGCGCAGCTCACTCAGCTGGCCTACCGCGGCGGCCCGCCCTACGACTGGTTTCACGAGGAGCACCTCATCACCTTCGATACCCTGCTGGCTCGCCTGGGCCGGCGCCCCGGTCCTTTCCCGCGCCTGCACCTGGACTTGCACGAGCAGGATATGTGCCAGCCCGAAGGCCAGCGCTTTGCGCGGGTGCCGACGCTGCTGCGCGCCGTAGGTCGCAGCCTGGCCCGCTACCAGGTGCCCGCCGGCCGCCCCCTGCTCGTGACCATGAACCTGAACACGCTGCAGCAGGCCCGCGCCATTTTGCCGCAGCTGCCCCGCGCCTACGAAATCAGCGGGCCCGACCTGACGGCCGGCTTGGTGGACGCGAAAGCCCAGCAGGCGGAGGCTATTGTGCTCAGCTCGCGCAGCGTCACGCCCGCCCAAACGGCGCAGGTGCGCGCCGCCGGCCTGCGTGTGGTGGTGTTCGGTGGCCGCTCCGAGAAAAGCATTAGCCGCATTCTGGCCGCCCGGCCTGATGAGGTCGAGGTAGATAATGTGGGTAAGCTGCTGGAAATGCAAGGCCGGCGGTAGGGGGCCAGCGAGGGCGCCGCCAGGCGGTCCGGTCCGACGGCGTCAGCTGTCCGACCGGCTGTTGTCCGCGCCAGCAGGGGGTATCGACCTGATAAACTCAACGGCGCGGACAACAGCCGGTCGGACAGCTGACGCCGTCGGACCGGACCGCCTGGCGGCCAAGAATCCGGCAACAAAAAGGACCGCCTGGCGAGCCAGACGGTCCTTACAAGCTTCAGCTCAACTCAGAAAGCCTACTTGCCTTTCTTGGCCGTGGCCAGCAGCTCGTCATTCATCTTCACGTAGTCCAGGTTGGGCGGCGTGGCGGCCTGGGCGGCTTTCTTCGAAGCCTCGGCGGCCTTGATGGCGCCGGCGTAGTCCTTCATCTGCAGGCGCATCTTGGCTTCGGAGTGCAGGTTCCAGAACTTGGCGTCGCTGGCGTTGGCCTTTTCCATCCAGGTTACGGCCTGCTTCATGTCCTTGTTGTTGTCCATGTAGTACACGGCGGCGGCGGCCAGGTCGTTGGCCGAGGGGCTGGCGTTTTTCGTGATTTTCTCGTCAATCTGGGCCATCACCTTGGCGTCCACGTCGGCCATGATTTTGAACTTGGCGCCGGTGCTGGCCCACATCATGGCCACGTTGGCGGTGGCGGGCGTCAGGTCGGTGAAGTCGATGGTGAAGGTTTCTACCTTCATGTTGCCCAGGCTGTAAGGCTTCACCTTGAAGGTGGCCACGTCGTCCTCGGTTTTGAAGCCTTCCACGTTGGCGCCCTGCTTGAGGCTTTTGCTCAGCACTACGGTCCACTCGGCCTTGCCGGGTACAGTGTAGATGCCGTACTCGCCGGCCGGCACTTTTTTGCCTTCCACGGTCACATCGTCCGAAAACTTGATGCTGGTGGTCTGGTTGGCACCCGTGCGCCAGCGCTGGCCCAGCGGCGCCAGCGCCGACTTCTCGCCGAATGCGGCCCGGCCCTTCAAACTGGGGCGGGAGTAGGTGACGGTAACATCCGTCAAACCCACGCGCTGAGTAACGGTGCTCAGGGGGCTGGCAGCGGGCGTTCTAATCTGGGCCTGCGCGGCCAGCGGCGCGGCCAGCATCAGGGTGACGGCGGCAATCGGGAAAAGGCTTTTCATGGAGAAAGTAGGGGAGTGGGTTTGTGGGGGCTAAAAGTACGAAACCCGCGCCGGGGGCGCGGGTTTCAATGGATTTATCGCGTGAAAGGAATGCCAAGCTGCTTGCAGATTTCGCGGCAGGTGTTGTCACCTAACTCCCGGTGCCGGGCTACGGCAGTCTGCGCTTTGCTTAGTTCATTAAAATAAATGGAATGATTAGCACCTTCCCGTAGCAACACGCACTTGTGTAAGGCCAGATGCCGGATAAAGTCGCCGCGCTTCATTTAGGCAGCTTCCAGAAAGCCAAACTCCGTGCGCGTAAACTGCTGGCCCTCGTAATTGCGGGCGGTCAACTCCTGCTGCGTTTCCAGATACAGCTCCAGTGCATCCTGGAGCATAAATTTCAACTCATCCATCGTGCGGCCCTGCGTAATAACGGCCGGAATTTGCTCAATCTGGCCAGTGAGCCAGCCGTCTTCTCCCTGCTGAATAATTACGGTGAGTTGCATAGTTGAAAATTATTTAAACCAAATATAAGCCCCGCGTCTAACTCAGCTCAAACTGCAACCTAAGCAGATTCGCGTACACCCCGTTCTCGTTGTGGCTCAGCTCCTCGTGGGTGCCGTGCTCCACGATGCGGCCGCCGTCGATGACCAGAATCTTGTCGACTTTGCGGATGGTGCTCAGGCGGTGGGCAATGATGATGGAGGTCCGGTTTTGCAGGAGCACGTCCAGGGCATCCTGCACCAGCTTTTCGCTCTCAGAGTCGAGCGAGGAGGTGGCTTCGTCCAGAATCAGGATGGCGGGGTTTTTCAAGATGGCGCGGGCAATGGCCACGCGCTGCCGCTGCCCGCCCGAGAGCTTGACGCCCCGCTCGCCGACCACCGTGTCCAGCCCCTCGGGAAAGGTGCTGATGAACTGCCAGGCGTTGGCCTGCTCGGCGGCCCGCCGGATGTCAGCGTCGGGGGCGTCGGGCCGTCCGTAGGCAATTTTCTCGCGGATGGAGCCGCCGAAGATCAGGGTTTCCTGTGGCACGATGCCGATGTGGCGGCGCAGCTCGGTCAGGTCGTAGGCACTGGCGTCGCGGCCATCGATGAGCAGGCGGCCGTCGCTAAGCTCATAAAACTGCATCAGCAAACTGGCAATGGTGCTTTTGCCCGCGCCGCTGGGCCCGACAAGCGCAATTTTCTCGCCGGCCTGAATGTCGAAGCTGATGTCCTGCAGCACCGGCAAATCCGGCCGCGTGGGGTAGCTGAAGGCCACGTGCTGGTAGGCAATGTCGCCGCTGATGCGGAGCGCCGCACCCCCTGCTGGGCCCACCCCGGAGGGCAAGGCCAAGTGCGTGGGCTCGGGCGCCTCGTCGAGGATTTCGAGAATGCGCTCCGAGGCGCCGAGCGTGCTCTGAATCTTGCCGTAGAGCTCGCCCAGGCCGGCCACCGAGGCGCCGATGAAGACGGTGTAAAAGCCGAATGATACCAGGTCGCCGATTTCCATCTGCCCGGCCTGCACCAGCGTGGCCGCCCGCCAAAGCACCAGGATGATGCCGCCAAACAAGCCGATAATAACAAACGAGACAAAAGCACCGCGGTACAAATTGCTTTTTAGCGCCGCCTGCACCGTGATGGCCAGCGAGGCCGAGTAGCGCCGAATTTCAAACAGCTCGTTCGTGAACGCCTTGACCGTGTTGATGCCCTGCAGAGTTTCCTCGACGATGACGTTGGTTTTGGCCAGCTCCTCCTGCGTGGCCTTCGAGAGTCCGCGAATTTTGCGGCCGAAGACCATGGCCAGCACCACAATGGGCGGAAACGTGGCCAGCATGAACAAGGCCAGCTTCCACGACACGACCATGATGAACACGATGCCGGCCAGCAGGGTCGCAACCTGCCGGAACAGCTCGGCCAGCGTCAGCGAAAACGTGTCCTGAATCTGGGCTACGTCGGAGGTGATGCGTGAGGTGATGGCGCCGACCCTGTTCTTCTCGAAAAACGGAATGGGCAAACTCACGAACTTGGCGTAGAGCGCCTGCCGGATGTCGCGCACCGTGAACTCGCTGACCCGGGTGAAAAACCAGATGCGCCCGAACGAAAACAGGCCCTGCAGCACCGTGATGCCAAACAGGCCCACGGCAATCTGATTGATGTTGAGCGAAACGCCGCCCGGCAGGGCCAGCGGCTTGCCGTTGGCCACGTTCACCAGCTTGCCGATTATCCACGGGAACAGCATGGTGGTCAGGCTGCTGCACACCAGAAATACCAGCCCCACCAGAAACGTGCGCCGGTAGGGCAGCACGTAGCGAAACACCCGCAGACTGCGCTGGAAAGTCTCCTTGGTAAGCTTGGGTTTGGGAGCGTCGGCCGCAAGGTCGGCGCCGCTGGTGTTTAGTCCGCTGCGGGCCATTCAGAAACAAATAGAAGAAAGACAAAAATACGTCGGTCATGCTTTTTTTTACCGCCATGCAGGGCAAACCACAAAAACCCC
>CAXUEM010000015.1:12450-12905 GCA_964249885.1 uncultured Hymenobacter sp.
GGGGGGTTTTGTTTTTTTCCCCCCTCGGCCGCTCAAAAAAACCCTGCCCCCACGATTAGGAAGAGAGTTTATTTCAAGGCTACTGCCGGGGCCGGGGCTTGGGTTGCCGCCGCGTCTGCTCAATCTTCACCTCGCCGGCTCCACCGAAGGGCACGGGCAGCTGAATGAGCACCGGCACCGGCCGGCTCAGGCGCATGGCCGGCTGCCAGCCCCGCAGCAGGGGCACCACGCGCAGGGCCTCGGCGTCGCACTCGGGCGAGAGCGACTTGGCCACCACGGGGTTGGTGATGGAGCCGTCCACGTTCACCGTGGCCGTCACCAGCACCGTGCCGCTGAGCTGCCGGGCCTGGGCCGCCGCGGGGTACTTGATGTTTTCGAGGAAAAACAGGCCCAGGGCCTCGGCGCCACCGGGGTACACCGGCGCGCGGTCGGGGCGGTTGGCGGCGGGGTTAGCC
>CAXUEM010000015.1:12915-13785 GCA_964249885.1 uncultured Hymenobacter sp.
GGGGGGGGGGGGGGGGGGGGGGGGTGGCGGCCCCCCTTATGGGCGGGGGGGCGCCGCCGGTGGGGGGGGGGGCGGGCCGGCGCCCGGCGCCGACGAAGCCGGGGCCTGCTGGGCACTGACCGTCAATGACATAACCAGCAGGGTAGTGGCTAGGAATAGCTGTTTCATAAGTTAAGAAGGAATAAGGTTGGCGGGAAGCAAGGCCAAGGAGAAAGCTACCCCCTGCTGGACGCTAAAAGGCCCCCGCAAAACTTCGTGCCAAACCGTCAGGCAGCTAACACCAGCTAGGCCGGGAGGTTCACGGGGGCGGACTGGGCGGGGCGCGAAATCAGCAGCAGGCTCAGGTACACCAGCAGGCCGTTGAGCAGCAAAATCTCGAAGCCGAACTTGTAGCCGCCGAGCCACTCCACCGAGTGCGACACAATCAGCCAGGTCAGGCCCACGGCCGTCACGCAGGCGGGTAGCACAAGGCCGTCGCGCAGGGTGCGCCGGGTGAGAATACCGAAGGCAAACAAACCCAGCAGGGGGCCATAGGTGAAGCCGGCGGCTTTGTAGACGGCATCAATCAGGCTTTGATTGTTGTAAACCCGGAAAATGAGAATGATGATAATCAGCACCACCGACCAGCCCAGGTGCGTGAGCTGGCGCAGCGTGGTTTGCCGGCGCTCCGGATACTTCTGAATGTCGAGAAAGTCGACGCAGAACGAGGTGGTGAGCGAGGTCAGGGCCGAGTCGGCCGAGGCGTAGGTGACGGCGATAATGCCCAGAATAAAGATAACTCCGGCAATAAGCGAAAACTGCGTGGTGGCCAGGAAGGGGAAAACCTTGTCGGTATTCAAGGAGCCGTTGAGGTTGAGCAGCTGGGGCAGC
>CAXUEM010000015.1:13795-15682 GCA_964249885.1 uncultured Hymenobacter sp.
AGGTGGCGCTGGCGAAGGTGATGGCCTCGCCGGCGCTGGTCGAGCTGCAGGCCGCGCGCCGCCGCGTACTGGTACATGAGTACGCCCAGGGTCAGAAACAGAATATTGACGCCCACAATGACGGGCGTAAACCAGAACAGGTTTTTCTGGGCCTCGCCCAGGCTGCGGCAGCTCAGGTTTTTCTGCATCAGGTCCTGGTCCAGGCCGGTCATGACGATGGTGATGAACATGCCCGAGGCAAACTGCTTCCAGAAGAATTTGTCGTCGCGAAAATCCGAGAAGTACACCTGCGACATGGGGCTGTCGGTGACTGCCGAAAGGAGCTGCTTGAAGGAGTAGTTCAGCGCATCGGCCATGAAGTAGATGCTCAGGCCCACGCAGCTCAGCATGGCCAGGGTCTGGAAGGTGTCGGTCCAGAGAATGGTTTTCAAACCGCCCTTGAAGGTGTAGAGGTAGATGAAGAGGATGCTCACGACCACCGTGACCGAGAAGGGCACGCCCATGGCGTCGAACACGGCCAGCTGCAGCACGCCCGCCACCAGGTACAGCCGCAGCGCCGAGCCCAGCGAGCGGGAAATGAGAAAGAACAGGGCGCCGGTTTTGTAGCTCCAGTAGCCGAAGCGCTGCTCCAGGTACGAGTAGATGCTTACCAGCCGCAGGCGGTAGTAGAGCGGCAGCAGCACAGTGCCAATCACCACGTAGCCCGCCACGAAGCCCAGGGCCACGGCCAGGTAGCTCCAGCTTTTGCCGTACACGTTGCCCGGCACCGAGATAAAGGTGACGCCCGAGAGCGAGGTGCCAATCATGGCAAAGGCCACCATGTACCAGGGCGCGTTGCGGTTGGCGACGAAAAAACTCTCGCTCGTGGCTCCGCGCGAAGTGAGCAGGGCAATGAGAATGAGCACGGCGAAGTAGCCGCCAATCAGGCTTAAAACGAGGGTGGGGGACATTTCTTTTGAGCTGTTAGCTACTAGCTGTTAGCCGTTAGCTTTAGTATGAGCAGGTCGATTATCCGACAAAGCTAAAAGCTTATAGCTGGCAGCTAGTAGCTGAAAACTATTCCCAATCCGGCCAGCCCAGCACCTCGCCCACGGCGGGCGCGTGCAGGTCGGGGCGCAGGTTGCCGGCGGCGGCTATTTGCCGCAGCAGGGCCAGCGGCTCGGAGGGCGGCTCGTCGCTCAGGTCGAAGGTGCCGTAGTGCATGGGCACGAGGTGGCCGGCGCGCAGCACATTCACGGCTTTGGCGGCCTGCTGGGGGTTGACGTGGCTTTGCTCCATCATAAAAGCCGGCTTGTAGGCCCCGATGGGCATAAGCACGATGTCGAGCGGGCCGAACTGCTGCTCAATCTGCTCCAGGTGCGGGCCGTAGGCCGTGTCGCCAGCAAAGTAAATCAGCTTGTCGGTGGCTTTTATTCTTATCAAAAAGCTGCCCCAGAGCACCTGGTTCATATCCAGCAGGCCGCGGCGGTGCCAGTGGGCGGCGGGCAGAAAGTAGATGTCCAGCAGGGGGGCGGCGCCCGAGTCGCCCAGGTCGTACTGCTGCCACCAGCCGGCTTCCTGCACCCGCAGCTGCGGGGCCAGCGGGCGCAGCAGCGGCGCCATGCGCAAGCCAGTCAGCACCTGCAGCTGCGGGTTCTGGCTCGCCAGCAGGGTCAGGGACCGCGCATCCAGGTGGTCGCGGTGGCCGTGACTGAGCAGCAGCAGGTCAATGTTTATTAGGTCTTCAGGCCGGCAGGGCAGGGCGTGCCGGCGCCGCAGGCCCAGCGAGGAAAACAGAATCGGGTCGAAAAGCAGCGTGAGGCCCGCCGCGCGCAACAGGAACGAGGCGTGGCCCAGCCAGACCAGCCCGTCTTCGGTGCCGCGCAGAAACCCGGTGCAGTCCACCAC
>CAXUEM010000015.1:15692-19291 GCA_964249885.1 uncultured Hymenobacter sp.
CGGGCGCCCAGGTGTCGGCTTTTTTCTCGTCTTTCTGGGCATTTTTGCTTAGCTGCCAGCGCAGCACGTTGCCCAGCTCCGGCTCATAGAGCAGGTCGCCGTTGGCGAACTGCCGGCCGAAGAGCTTGTTGCCGGGAAAGCCGGGCAGGACGGTGGGCAGCGCCTCGTTGCGCAAATAAGATACAGAGCCAGCCATGCGGATTATTTAAGATAAAAAGGAGTACTTCGGCGGCCCTTTCGCGTTAAAGCGGCAACCCTATCACCTCTCAAAGCTACACCTCACATGGACCCCCGTCTTTCTGCTCCCCGGGCCACGCCGCCCATAACCGACCAACAGTACAACCTCTCGGTCTTCCTGACCAAAGTTTACGGCTGGATGGCCGCCGGCCTCTTGCTCACCGCCGCCACGGCCCTGCTGGTAGCCGACTCGCCGGCCGCGCTCGAAATTATCTTCGGCAACCGCCTCGTGTTCTGGGGCCTGCTGATTGCCGAGTTCGGCCTGGTGATGTTCATCTCGGCCCGGATTCATGCCCTGCAAGCCAGCACGGCCACGTTCCTGTTCATGCTCTACGCCGTGCTTAATGGCGTGACCATGGCCGCTATTTTCCGCATTTACACTGGCAACTCCATTGCCGCCACGTTCGCCGTCACCGCCGCCACCTTTGCCGCCATGAGCGTTTACGGCTACGTCACCAAAACCGACCTCTCGCGCTTCGGCAACCTGCTGCTGATGGCCGTCGTGGGCCTTGTCATCGCCGGCCTGGTGAATATGTTCCTGCAAAACTCGATGCTGCAAACCGTCATCAGCGGCATTGGTGTGCTGGTTTTCACGGCCCTGACGGCCTATGACACCCAGAAAATCAAGGAGCAGGCCCTGGAAATGGGCCACGAAGACGAGTCCGGCGCCAAGGTAGCCCTGCTGGGCGCCCTCACCCTGTACCTGGACTTTATCAACCTGTTTCTGTTCTTGCTGCGCTTCTTCGGCAATCGCCGCTAGGTAGCAACAGAGCAAACAGTCTATAGAAAAGGCCCGGCTGGCATTGCCAGCAGGGCCTTTTGGTTTTTTAAAAAAGTAGCACCAAGCGGCGCTACTTCTTCTTCACGCCGGGCTTGGCCGGAGCGGGGCGGGCGCCGCCGGCGGGCGTGATGGGCTTGAGCTTGACGCCCTTGGGCAGCGGCACGTTGGGCGGCGTGGCGCGGGAAGCCAGCCAGTTGGCACGCACGTCTTTCTGCTGCTGGGTCAGGGTGAAGCTCTGCACGATTTCGCCGGGCACCACCTCCACGTTGGGGTCTTCGGTGAGCACCAGCTGGGCGGTGCGCTCCACGCCGCCGCGGGTGCGCACCTTCACCAGCACCAGGTCGGCCGGTGAGTGCTTGCGCATGAGGGCATCGAGGGTGCCGGCGTCGGTCAGGCTCACGCCGTCCAGGGTCAGCAGCACGTCGCCGCGGTCGAGGCCGGCGCGGTACAGGCCGGAGTTAATCTGGGTGGCGTTGGCCACGATGCACTGCCCATCCTCGAAGCGCACCTGCCGGGGCAGGGCAGCGCCCAGCACGTGGGTGGGCTTCACCACCAGGCCCGCCGTGAGCAGGTTGTCCGAGAAGCGCGGGGCCTCGCGGCCCGTCACGTACTGCCGTACAAAGCGGCTGGCGAAGGCCGTGTCGCGGGCCACCTCGCCCAGCACCCGCTGAAAATCCTTGATGGTGTAGGGCGCGGCCGGGGCGTAGTCTTTCTGGTTCTTGCCAAACTGCTGCCACATGGCCCGCATAAAGGCATCGAGGTCGGTGCGCTTGGTGGCGCGCAGCTGCAAATCCAGGCTCAGGGCCAGGCCGGCGCCCTGCACGTAGTACGAGAGGTAGGTGTTCGAGCGGTTGGTGGGGTCGATGCTCACGCCCGCATCCACGAACACGGCCTGCCGGCTCATGTCTACGGCCGAGGCGTAGCGGGCGCCGGGGCTGTTCTGGCGGGCATTCACGTAGCCGCCCAGCCGCTCGTAGTACGTGTCCTCGTCGATGAGGCCGGCGCGCACCATCATCAAGTCGCCGTAGTACTGCGTGAAGCCCTCGGCAAACCAGAGCTCGTCGCTCATGTTGCCCCGGCCGAAGTCGAAGGGCTCCAGGCTTTTGGGGCGCAGGCGCTCCACGTTCCAGGCATGAAAAAACTCGTGTGCCACCGTTCCCAGCGTGCGCTCGGGGCCGTTTTCGGCGGCCAAGGGCGTGGAATTGGTGATGGAGGTCGAGTTGCGGTGCTCCATGCCGTCGCCGCTGGCCTGGGGCATCAGGTTCACGATGAAGGTGTAGCGGTCGAAGTCAAACTTGGGCAGTTCGCCCCACACGCCCACGCCCTCGCGCACCAGCTTCTGGGTGCTTTTCATGAAGTCATCCAGCTCGGTGTTCAGGCCGCCGTGCAGCATGCTGATTTCAATCTTGCTCGTGCCTTCCTGCCAGTCGCGCTCCTGCTGCACGCCCAGCGAGGTGGGGCTGTCCATGAGGTAGTGCATGTTGGGCGCCGTAAACGTGTTCTTGTCGGCGCCGGGCCGCAGCTGGGTGGCCGCCTTCCAGGTCACGGGCATGTCGAATTTCACCTCGGCCGCCCGGTTTTCGTAGCCCGTGGCGTACACCAGCGCGGCGGGCATGTTCAGGTGAGCATGCTGCTGGTCGATACCCACGTAGGTGCCGTCGGTACGGTCGCCGTAGAGCGTGTAGTTAAAGCGCACGGTGCCGTCGGCGCCGGCCTTAATGTCCCAGCCGTAGGGGTCGGGCTTGGTGGTGGCCAGGGGCTTGTCGGCGCCGTCGGTGGCCAGCACGTAGTACACGTTCTTGGCAAAGTCGTGCACCGCGTAGCGGCCCGGCGAGGAGCGGGCCATGCGCACGTGCAGCACCTGCCCGGCCGGCACATCCGAAAAGGTGGCCGTCACGCGGGCTTCGTGGTGCACGGCGTTCGGGAAGGCCAGAGTGTAGCGCACCGGCGTGCCGGGCGCCGTGGGCTGGGCCTGCAGCCCACCGCTGACGGCCAGCAGCAGGGCTGCGGCCAGCAGCCGGTAGTAAATAGTAGTTTTCATAATTCGGACGGATGTTTTCAAATGAAGCGAGTTAAAAACCGGCGGGCGTTCAGCCGCCGCCGGAGGCTATTCCGACGCAAATTAGGTTTAATTTCTGGCTCCGAGAGAATTTGACTGTAGTAGTATTATTCATTGAATTTCGCTAAGAATCAATTGACTGTCAACGGGCCAGCCCCACCGTCCGCCGCTGCTCCGCCCGGCCCGAAGACCATGGCCTCGACCCAGCCGCCGAAGAACCGCCCGGCCGGCTGCGCCCGCAGGCCCCGGGCCGCAATGGCGCTCCGCAGGTCGGGCAGGGCTTGCAGCCGCAAATCGATGCTCAGGCGAAAGAAAACCCGCATGGCCCCCAGCAGCACCCGCTGCCACCCCCTGCTGGCGGGCCGGAAGTCGGCCAGCAGCCAGGTGCCGGCCGGGGCACGGGCCGCGGCCAGGCGCAACAGGGCGGCGGGCAGTTCCTCGGGCAAGAAGCAGTCGAGCACAAAAAAGGTCACGATGACGTCGAACTGCTCGGTCGGGAGCAAATCCTGTTCGGTGCCGTGC
>CAXUEM010000016.1:0-14992 GCA_964249885.1 uncultured Hymenobacter sp.
GGCCGGGCAGCCGCACGGTCAGGGCGCCGTCGCGCACCGGGTTGGGGAAGATGCTGAGCGGCTCGGCCGGGGCCGCGGAGCCGCCGGCGGCCAGGGCGCCGCGGGCGCTGGTCACGGCCTGCAGGGTCCAGTGGCCGCTGTAGAAGGTGGCGTCCACGGTGCCGGCCTGGGCAAAGCCGGTCTGGTTTTCCACGTGCAGGTAGGAGCTTTTCCACACGTTGCGGATGCGCGTGAAGCCGCTGTAGGGCTCCAGCACCCACTGGCTGCTGGTGTAATTCTCCGGCAGGCTGCTGCTTTCCACGTAGCTGAGCTGGCCTTCCACGTTCAGGTAGCGGCCGCTGGCCACGTTCTTGATGCGCTTGTTGCCGGCCACGTCTTCCAGCGTCCAGCGGTAGGCGGTGCCGGTGTTGGCGGCGGCGTACTTCACCTGCTGGTTGTCGTCGTAGAGGTAGGTGCCCTTCCAGCGGTTGACGAGGTAGTAGGCCGTGGCGGTGGGCGTCGTGGTGGGCGGAACCGTGAAGTTGAGCCAGTTCAGGTTGCAGCCCGTCGAGGCCTGGGCAAACACGCGCAGGGTCTGGGTGCCGGCCGGCAGGCTCACGGTGGCGCTCACGGTTTGCCAGCTCTGCCAGCCGCCGGTGTTGCCCACGTTCACGCTGCCGAGCACCGTGCCCGCGCTGTTGCGCAGTTGCAGGGTGGCGCCGCCCACGGCGCTGGCCACCCGGAAATCAACCTTGTACGAGCCGGCACTGCGCACATTCACGGCGTAGTCCAGCCAGTCGTTGGTGTCGAAGTAGCTCACGTTGCGCCCGCCGTCGGTGTCGGTGGTGGGCTCGGTTTGCACGTTCAGCATGGCCGAGTAGCTTTCCGCCTCAATCTTGCCCGGCACGGCCTGCGCCGTGGGCGTGGTCGGCGGGGGCGTGCTCGTGCCGCCGCCCAGCTTCAGGATGGCAAAGGCGTTGGGCTGCAGGGTGCCGAAGGGCACCCAGTTCGAGAAGCTGCCGCCGCTCACCGTCACGGCGCCGGCGGTCTGGGCCGCGTCCAGCAGGTTGGTCAGCCCGAACGTGCCGTTGGCGATGCCCGTGCCGCTGGCCGACAGCGCCACGTTGCTCTGCGCCACCGAACTCAGGTTGAGCAGCACGAACGTTACCTCCGAGCCGTAGGTGCGCATGTAGGCGTACACGCCGTTGGTGCTGGTGCCCAGGCTCTTGTAGCCGCCGCGCCGCAATGAAACTTCGGCCTTGCGGATGGCAATCAGCTGCTTGTACAAGCTCAGAAACGAGCCGCCTACCCCCTGCTGGCTCTGCACGTTGTAGGCGGCGTAGTCGCCGGCCGGCTCCCAGGGGTTGCCCGTGGTGAAGCCGCCGTGGGTGCCGTTGGTCCAGCGCATGGGGTCGCGGGCGTAGTTGTTGTTGCCGCCGCCGCCCACCTCGTCGCCGTAGTACACGAAGGGCACGCCGGGCGCGGTCAGCAGCCAGGCGGCGGCCACTTTGGCCTTGGCGTCCTGGTTGTTGTTGAGGCGCGACTTCAGGCGCAGGGCCTTGTAGTTGCCGCCGGGCAGGTACAGGTCGTGGTTCGAGGCGAACGTGCCGAACTGCAGGAAGGGGTAAAAGGCCATCGACTCCTCGACCGGCGTTTGCAGGGCGCTCTTGTTTTCGTTGTTCAGCGCGTACTGCAGGCCGTAGGCAATGTCGAACTGAAAGCCCACGTCGAAGCCCTGGTACACGTACTTCGCCGCCTCGGCCGCCGTGGACACCACCGGCGAGTTGGGGTCGAACAGCCAGGTTTCGCCCACCGAAAACGAGTTCGGGTTGGCCGCCTTGATGTGGTTGCGCCACTCGCGCCAGTAGGCGTACGTCTGCGGCAGGCTGCGCTGGTCGCTCAGGTTGATGGCGTCGCCGCGCTCGTAGAGGAACATGGGCGCGTCGAGCCGGAAGCCGTCCACGCCGCGGCCCAGCCAGTAGGAGCTGATGTCCTTGACGGTGTTGCGCACCGAGCGGCTGTTGAAGTTCAAATCGGGCGTCTTGATGGCGTACTTGCCCCAGTACACGTTGAAGTTGGCGTTGCTGTGCGCGATGCTGTTGTTGCGCCAGGCCGAGCCGGGGTTCGTGGACCGGAACACGTAGTAGTCGTCGTACTTGCCGCCCGCGCCCTGCGCCGCCGACCGAAACCACGGGTGCTCGTCGGACGAGTGGTTGAACACCATGTCCAGAATCACCTTCATGCCGCGGGCGTGGGCGGCGTTCACGAAGGCGTCGAAATCAGCCTGCGTGCCGATTTCGCCGATGATGCTCTTGTAGTCGCGCACCTGGTAGCCGCCGTAGAACGGCTCCGAGGCGTCGTTGACGGGCATGATGTAGAGCGCCGTCACGCCCAGGTCGGAGGTAGTGGCGGCGTTGCCGTCGTTGAGGTAATCCAGCTTCTGGGTCATGCCGGCCAGGTCGCCGATGCCGTTGCCGTTCGTGTCGAAAAAGCTGCGCGGGTAAATCTGGTAGAACACGGCGTCGTTCCACCAGCCCAGGGCCGCGTCCACGCTCGTCACCGTCACGGTCAGGGTTTTGGCCACCGTGTTGCCGCTGGCGTTGCTAGCGGTCAGGCTCACGGTGTAGGTGCCGGGCGCACTCCAGGTGGCGGTGGGGTTCTGGGCCGTCGAGGTGGCCGGGTTGCCGCCCTGAAACGTCCAGCTCCAGCCCGTGGCCGCGCCGCCCTCCGAGCTGTCGTGAAAGCGCACCACCTCGCCGGGAATGGCCTTGGTGGTCGAGGCAAAGAACCGGGCGTAGGGGTAGGGCGGCTGCTGCTCGTTCCACCAGTCCAGCAGGGTGTTGGCCGCGTTGGTGGGCTGCACCACGTAGCGGCGGGCGGCCACGGTTTCGTTCACGGCCGTGCCGCCGCGCGTGATGCGGTAGTTGTAGGTCAGCAGCGCGTCGGGCGCCTGCCCGGTTACGGTGCCGGAGTAAATCCGGTCCCCGTCCGGGTCGGTCAGGGCCACGCCCGCGGCCGAGAAGCTGCCCAGCACCGCCACCTGGTCGGTGCCCACGGTGAACTGCCCTTGCTGAATCCGGTACTGCAGGTTCACGCTGAACGTGATGTCGGCGGCGTGCGCGGCGGTCAGGCCCGTGCTCAGGAGCAGGGCCAGGCCCGCCGTAATTCTGGCGACTAGCTTTTTCATGTGGGGTGGGAGTATAGGTGAGAGAAACAGCGCCGAAACGGTGGCCCGCAACGGGTAAGCGCAAAGGCGGGCTGGCCTGCCTTCAAACTGAAGCGGTAATCGGGGCCGGCCGCCCAGCACGATGCGGCAGCCGGAATATCAAACTGCTGAATCAGGGCTTGCCCGGCCGAGGCCGTAGCAGGGGGACCGGGTGTACCCGAAGTCCCCCTGCTGGCTGGGCTTAGCGCGTCACGGCCAGGCGGCGGGTGGCCACCTTGTCGCCCACCTGCACTCTCACCAAGTAGGTGCCCGCGGCCAAGTCGCCGGTGGCCACTTTCAGGTCGTGGAAGCCGGCGCGCTGCTGGCCGGCCAGCAGGGTGCGCACGTGGCGGCCCAGCAGGTCGGTCACTTGCACAGCTACCGCCTGGGCACCGCCCTGCACCCGGTAAGTGATGGTAGACTCGCCCTCCGAAGGGTTGGGGAACACGCTCATGGCTACCACGGCGTCGTCAGCCTTGCGGGTGCTGGTTATCACCACATTCAAAGTAGCGGCCTGGGTGCCGGGAAACTTCACCTGGTCGGTGAAGTCGGGGCGGAAGCCAATGTTGCGGTTGCCGCCGGTGTTGGTGCCGTCGCCGGCCGTTTCGGGGATGATGTCCGACGACCAGAAAGCGTCGCCGCTGACGTAGCCGGCAAACAGGCGCACAACAGACGCCCCTGAGGGCAAGCCCATTGCTGCCCGGTCGAATTCATACTCCAGGGCCAGCGAGCCGGCGCCGCCGCCGTTGGCATTGCCGGGGTTGGTGGTCAGGTTGCCGGTGGGCTGCTTGTAGGCCACGCGGGTGCCGGCAAACAGGCTGTACGTGCCCGTAGTCTGGGCTCCGCCGATGGTGCTCGGAGTGCCGTCGTTGGTGGTAGCCGAGCTCAGGCCGTCGCCCAGCGATTTGGCCGTGCCAGTGGTCGCGGTGTAGATGGCCGCCTGCACGTCGCCGCTGCCGGTGGTGGCAATGGCCGCGTCGGCCTCCAGCTCCAGCTTGGTGCCGCCGATGGTGTTGGCGCCGTTGGTGCCAAAAGAGCCGAACACCGTGGTCGAACCGGCAATGACGGGCAGGGCCGTGCCCACCGGCACGCCGGTCCGGTTCGGCAGGTCCATATACAGCTGGAAGTTATTGCCGCCCGGCTCGATGCTGCCGGCCAGTCCCACGTAGAGCTTATTGTTGGTGTTGGCCCCGTACATGCGTAGCAGGCCAAAAAAGCCAAAGCCGGCATCGCCCACGTGCGGGGTGGTGAAGGCACCCAGCGAGGTGTACTTGCCCGTGCCCGTGCCAATCTCGGCCTCCGAAATAGTACCGTCGAGTGTAATCTGCGCCTGCGCGCTCAAGGAGGCGGCGGCCAGGGCCGAAGTCAGGGCCAGAGTAGTGATTTTTTTCATGGAAAAAAGAGAAAGGGGTGAGGAAATTGGACGAGTAAGGCCGCAAAGCCTAAAACCTGATGCCGGGATTTATGCGCGGAAGAACGATGCTAGTTTTCCCACCTATCTCCGTGTTCGGCGCACCCGACACCAGGTTTTAGGCACTGCTTTTATTTATCGTAATCTGATTGTCAGATACTTATGAATTGATATAGGCCAGCCAAATCCCGGCCCGAGGCAGCGGGCTAAACCGCCGGCTACGCGCGCCAGCAGGGGGTAGGCTGTCTTGGTCAGCGCCGGCAGGGGTATTAATCAGGCGAACTCCACGAACCCGATTGCCACCGGCCCGACAGCCGCCGGACGTCCGGCCGAACCCCCTGCTGGCGCGGCGCCCGCGCTTAGTAGCCTGGGTTTTGCTTCAGCGTGGGGTTGGCCACGAGGTCGGCGGCGGGCAGCGGGTAGAGGTCCAGGTGCGGGGCTACGCCCTGGCCCGGCTTGGTGCCGCCCTTCCAAGGCCACACGTAGCTGGCGCTGGTGAACTTGCCGAAGCGCACCAAATCGGTGCGGCGGGTGGCTTCCCAGTACAGCTCCCGGCCGCGCTCATCGAGCAGGAAGTCCGTGGTCAGCTGAGCGGCGGTGATGTGGCCGTCGGTGCCGCCGCTCACGTTGCCGAAAGCGCGGTCGCGCAGCCGGTTCACGTAGGTCAGGGCCAGCTCGCGGGTGCCGCCCTGGCCGCCGCGCAGCACGGCTTCGGCGTACATCAGGTACACGTCGCCGAGGCGCAGCAGCGGGAAGTCGGTGTCGACGAAGGTGAGGTCGGAGCCGTTCTCGCCGGTCGAGGTCTTGTTGCGCCACTTCGTCACGCCGTAGCCGTCGGTGAACTCGGTCAGGTTGTCGATTTCCAGCTTCTGCCCGGCCGTGAAGAACATGGCCCGGGTATCGAAGCCGCTGGCGGGCGTGGGGAAAAGCTGGGGCAGGTTTTTGCGGGTGCGGTTGCCGGCCCAGCCGCTGTTCACGCCAAAGCCGCCGCTCAGCATGCGCCCACCGATGGCCGCGTGCACGAGGTAGGTGGTGCCGCCGTAGGTCTGCGACACGCGCCCGTCGCTCGTAATCGGGAAGATGATTTCCCGGGCCGCGGTCTTGTTGTTGTCGGCCAGAAACAAAAAGCGGTACTCCGGGGCCAGCTCGTAGCCGGCGGCGGGCGCCAGCAGCTTGTTGCAGTAAGTCAGGCAGTCGGTGGCGCGCTCGGTGCCGGTATACACGCGGGCGTTGAGGTAAAGCTTGGCCAGCAGGGCCCAGGCGGCACCCTGGTCGGCGCGGCCGTAGGGTGCCTGCCGGGCCGGCAGCAGCTGGCTCTCAATCGTTTTCAGCTCCGATTCAACGTACTGGAACAGCTCGGCCCGGCTGATTTGCTTAGGTAGGTTTTTGCTCGGCGCGTCGGCCTCCGTCACGAAGGGCACGTTGCCGTACAGGTCGAGGGCGTGGTAGTAGGCCAGCGCGCGCAGAAACCGGACCTCGGCGCGGAAGGTGCGGGCGCGGTCGGCCTCCATGCCCGTGATGTTGCGGTCGGCCAGCTTGTCGTCGCTGGTTTCGCGGATAAAGTCGTTGCAGATGGTGACCTCGTAGAAAATCCGGGCGTAGCTGTTGTTCATCAAATCGTTGCTCGACGACCACGAGGTGCGGTTCAGCTCCTGCAGCGGCACGCTGTTCCAGGCCACCACGGCCTCATCGGTGACCAGTTCCTGCAGGTACCAGTAGGCGCGCAGGTAGGACGTTTCGCCCTCGTCCTTGCCCTGCCCGGCAAACACGTCGGGTTGCCCGGGGTCGCCGGAGAGGTTGAAGCCCGCGTAGAGCTTGCTCAGCACCTGAATGTGCTTGCTCGGGTCGCCGTACACGGACTCGACGTTCAGGTCGTAAAACGGCTCCCGGTCCAGGTCTTTGGTGCAGGAAGCCAGTCCGCCGGCCAGCAGGGTGGTCAGGGTCAGAGCGGCGGCGTTGCGGCGCAATTGTTTGGTAATAAACATCATAACCCGGGGATTAAAAGCCGTAGTTGACGCCCAGCGTGAGGGTGCGGGGCAGGGGATAAAAGTTGCTGTCGATGCCGTTGGCCCGCTCCGGGTCGAGGCCGGAGTAGCGGGTGAGCACCAGCAGGTTCTGGCCGGCCAGCGTGAGGCGCAGGGTGCTGCCCTCGCTGAGCAAAGAGCCGAAGTCGTAGCCCAGCGTCACGTTCTGCAGGCGCACAAACGAAGCATCCTGCAGGAAGTAGTCGTTGTAGGGCTCGCCGGCCAGGAAGTTGGTGTTATAGATGTAGGGCGAGACGTTGTTGGAGAAAGGCAGACCCCGGTTGATGCCGGAGTAGTTGGCCTGGCCCGACTCGACGTTGTTGTAGACGTAGTTGCCCACGTTCGAGCGCAGGGTGAAGGCCGCACTGGCCTTGCCGTAGCTCAGGTTGGAGCTGAGGCCAAAAATGGCCTTCGGCGCCGGCGACTTGCTGCGCACCCGGTCGCGCTCATTTATCTGGCCGTCGCCGTCGAGGTCCTCGAACTGGCTCAGCTTGTTGGCTTCGGGGGTGGCGCCCGGCGTGCCCCGCAGCGGGCGGCCGTCCTCGCCGTACTTCTGGCGGTAGAGAAAGAAGGTGGCGGGCGCGTAGCCGACCGTGTGCCGCTGAATGAACTGAAAGTCGCCCACGTTGCCCACCGGCGTGCCCTCGTAGTTGGGGTCCTGCACCTGCTGCAGGCGGGTAATTTTGGTTTGGTTGGCCGTGGCGTTGAAGTTTACCGTCCAGTTCAGCTGCTCGCCCTGCACCACGTTGTAGTTCAGGGTGAACTCAACGCCCCGGTTTTCCAGGTCGCCGATGTTGGTGAGCAGCGTGTTGCTGAAGTTGCTGCCCGCCCCGATGGGCGTCACGGCCAGCAGGTCGCTGGTCTGGCGCAGATACACATCCACTGAGCCGGTCAGGCGATTGTTGAGCACGCCGTAGTCCAGGCCGGCGTTGTAGGTGGTGGTTTCCTCCCACTTCAGGTTGCGGTCGTAGGGGGCGGGCCGCAGCGAGTAGATGGTGTCGTTGCCGATAATCTGCCCCACCGATGAGCCCTCCTGCTTGTAGCCGCCGAAGTAGGGGTAGTCGCCGGCCACGCCGGCCACGTCCTGCTGCCCCGTGATGCCGTAGCCCAGGCGCAGCTTCAGGTCCGAAACCGCGTTGGATTCTTTCAGGAAGCTTTCCTGCTTGAGGCGCCAGGCCACCGAGGCGGCCGGGAAGTAACCACTGCGGGTTTCGGGGCTAAAGCGCGAGGAACGGTCGTTACGGAACGTGCCCGTGAACAGGTAACGGTCCTGGTAATTATAGTTTACCCGCCCAAAAAAGGAGAGCAGCGTGTACTGGGTCTTGTAGGGGTTGCCGGCCGGGGCGGTGGGGTCGAAGCGGGTGCCGGCCGCCGTCAGGCCGAAAAAGAACGGGCTGTAGGTGTAAAAGTCCTGGTAGGAGTGACCGGCCAGCGCCTCAATGCGGTGGTTGCCGAGCTGCTTGCTGTAGTTGAGGTAGGCTTCGAGCAGCTTGTTGTTTTTCTCCTGCCGGTAGCGGTTGCGCTGGCCCCGAATCAGGTAGGCCAGCGAGGACTCGGCCGGAATGTCGATGGTGCCGGCGCTGCGCGAAAGGTCGTAGCCCAGGTTGAGGTTGGCGCGCAGGTCGGGCAGAAAGTGCAGCTTGTAGTCGAACTGCACGTTGCCGATGCTGCGCAGCACGGTGCTGCGGTCGCGCTTGTCGTTGAGCAGGGCCAGCGGGTTGCGGTCGGTCAGGCTGTAGGGCGTGTTGCCGGTCGGGTCGCCGGGGTCAGTCCACTCGAAGTAGCCGTTGAACCGGTCGTTGCCACTGTAGATGGGCTGGGTGGGGTTGAAGCGCACGGCCGCCCCGATGGCGCCCTGGTCGGCAAAGCGGAAGTCGGCCCAAGTGCCCTTGGCGTTGATGTCGACGCGCAGGTGGTTGTCCAGCAGCTTGGGCGAGAGGCCAATAGAGGCCGAGTTGCGCTTCAGGTTGCCGGTTTTCAGGGTGCCCTGCTGGCCGAGGTAGCCCACCGACACGCGGTAGGGCACGCGCCGGGCGCTGCCGGTCACGCTCACCGTGTTGTCGGTGGTCCAGGCCGTGCGGTAGATTTCGTCCTGCCAGTCGGTGTCGGCGTCGCCGAAAAAGGAGCGCGTGCCGGCCGGGATGTACTCCCGGAGAATAGCCTGCTCGTAAAGGGTGCGGTAGGCCGCCGCGTCGAGCACGTCCACCTTGCCGTAGTTGCGCGACACCGACACCTGCGAGTTCAGGTTTACCCGGGTCTTCTCGCCGTCCACGCCTTTCTTAGTCGTAATCAGAATAACGCCGTTCGAGGCCCGCGAGCCGTAAATGGCCGTGGCCGAGGCGTCTTTGAGCACCGTGAATGTCTCAATGTCCTGCGGATTGACCAGCGAGAGCGGGTTGCCGGCACCGTTGATGCCGCTATTGTCCACCGGCACGCCGTCAATGACGATGAGCGGGTCGTTGCTGGCATTGAGCGAGGAACCGCCGCGGATGCGAATAGTGCTGGCCTCGCCGGGCGCCCCGCCGCTGGTCGTTATCTGCACACCGGCCAGCTTGCCCTGAATGAGCTGCTCGGGCGAGGTAACCTGGCCCTGCACAAACTCGCGGGTAGTGACTGTGGCCACCGCGCCGGTCACGTCCTCGCGGCGCTGGGTGCCGTAGCCCACTACCACAGCCTCGCCCAGCTCGGTGGTGTTTTCTTCCAATGTGGTGGTGGCTACCTGCACGGTCTGCCCGTCTTGCACCAGCACCGGCACGCGGGTTGAAATCAGCCCTACCGAAGAGAAAACGAGAGTATGGGGACCCGCCGGCACGTTGCTGATGACGAAGGTGCCATCGGCGTTAGTCGAGGCTCCCAGCGTGGTGCCCTGCACAATCACCGTCACGCCGGGAATGCCTTCGCCCTTGGCGTCGAGCACACGCCCGGCAATAACTCCATCCGCCAGCTCGGCGATGGTGCCGGTGTTGCGGGCGGCCGCGCCGGGCGAAGACAGCAAGACCGGCGAGGCCAGGGCGCTGCCGGCCACCAGCGCACCCAGTAGGGGAGCCAGCATTTTTGCCCGCCGCGGCAAGTGAGAATTCCTCAGTAAAGAGTAGAGCATAGGTGGGATTTTAGAGGTAGGCTGAACCAAGAGTCTGCCGCCCCGAAACGGGCCGGCGCACCAGCCGGCGCGGATACAGCAAACGTTTGCGGAAATCCGCTGCTACCGCGACAGATGGTCAAAAGTACCCGCGCCCTCTACCCACTAAAACTTATCTAACCGTTGTATCAAAAATATTAACCTGTGAGTGGGTTAAATAATTGATTTATAAAGACTTATGTAACCAAAAACAGCCATTAATATTAAGATAATATTGGCGGCTCAGTGGCTAGTTTCAGCCCTAGTGCCTGCTTTCAACCCCGATTTATCTTATGGATTTGTCACTAAAACATCAGCTGGCGGCGCTTGGCCGCTAAGCCAATTGGCCAGTCGAAGTCGGTAGTTTACCCGGTCGAGCCAGCGGGTTGCGACTAGCAGTTCGCTGCGCGAATGGTGTCGCGCTGGGGGCAGCTCAGGGTGCTTTGTCTACACTGCCCGGATAGCCAGAATCCGGGCTTCAAACTCCTCGTTGGGCACAAAGGAGCGGTTCTTCACCCGCGTCTTGTAGGTGTAAATCGTATTAATGGAGTAGCCCAGCATCCGGCTGATTTGCTCGCTGTCGTGGATGCCCAGACGGATGAGGGCGAAAATGCGCAGCTCCGTGGTCAGCAGGTGGCCTTCGGGTACTTGCACATGGTTTTCGGGCTGGAACAAGGCGTTGAACTGAGCCACGAAGTGCGGAAACAGCCGCAGGAACACCGTGTCGAATCCGCGCAGTAGCTCGTGGCGCTCATTCTTGATGTTGACGCCGTCCACCAGCTTCTGCGCGCCGCCAAACTGCTTGCTGCCCAGCAGGGCATCCAACCGCTTCTTGAGGGTTTCTATCTTGTCGATGTACTGCGAGTTGTTGTGGAAGTAGTAGCCGATGTATTCTTCCTTGATTTTGTTGGCCTCGTTCAGCCCGTGGTTTAGCTCGCGCAACTCGCCGTTGCGGGCCTGCAACTCGCGGTTGGTGGCAAAAATCAGCCGGCCGGCTTTGCGCAGCTTGCGCAGCTGCCGGACGCTGATAAAGGCAAAGCCGATGACCACCAGAGCCAGCAGGGTGACGGCAATGGCGTAGGTGCGGGCGGTTTTGCGCTGGCTCTCAATGATGTTGATGCGCTGACCCTCAATCACAGACGAGACGTGGCCGATTTCAATCTGCCGCTGCCGGGCCTTGTAGAAGGCGGCATTTTCGCGGGCGTGCCGAATGAACCTGTAGGCGTTTTTCAGGTCGCCGCGCCGGTAGCAGTGGTCGGAGAGCTTGAAAATGGCCACGGTTTCCTTGGTGGCCGTTTTCGCGTCGGCGATGGCGGCAATCAGCAGCAGCTCAAAGGCCTTGTCCGGCTGGCCGGCCTGCTCGTACAAAAAAGCGGTGGTGCTGGCGCTAACTGCCAGCTGGTGCAGCGTGAGGCGGGGCAGCCGGCGGATTTGGCCGTATATGCGAAAGCCAGTGTGCCACTGCTCGGTTTTGATGGCCCGAAACCCCTGCACCAGCAGGCAGTCGTACGAGCCCGGCCGGCAGAACTGCAGGGCCGTGTCGGTGCAGGCCAGCGACTTGGCATAGTAAGCCGGGCGGTAGAACTGGTCCTGGTTGAAGTCGCCTAAGTCGCTGTATGCGCGAGCTTTGAGAAAGTAAAAGTTGAGCTTGTCTGCTTCCGGCAGCCGGGCCGGCTGGATGCGGTCCAGCGTCTCGAACGTTTCCTTGAACAGCCCCGACGACAGGAGCACGAACGCCAGCTTCAGCTTGGCCACTTCCTGCTTTTCGGGGCGGCCCAGCTGTTCAGCTAGCCGCGTGATTTTCTGGCAGTACAAGAATGCCGAATCATACTTAAACGCCTTGTACTCCTCGTAAATGCGCAGGCCCAGCTCGAACTTGCCGTCGTCGGCCACCTCGTGCGAGGCATACTCAGCCGTCAGGGCGGCAATGCGGTTCAGGCGCTGCCCGTCGTACACTTGCTGCCGGTCCAGGGCTTGGTTCAGCTCGGCCAGCAGGCTGTCGGTGGGGCTCGCCAGCGCCAGCGCCGGGTTAACCCACATTCCAAAAGCCAGAAAGAAGAGCAGAATCTTCACGAATAAATAAAAACCGCCGCCTGGAAGCAGCTTGCCCAAAAGTAGCGAATTGTTGCTTGCGGGCGTCAGAGCCGGCCGTTAGGGCCGCCGGCTCCGGCAGACCGCTCCCCGGCTGCCGCTCATCGGCTAGGCGCCGGGCTTCCGCAGGGGCCGGCCGCCACGCAACGTTAAACTGAGTGGTTTAATTTTCGGGTAGTATTGCGTCGCTGATTTTCGATAATCTACGTTTCCATGATGCGTACCCTTCGCCTGGCTGGCTGGCCGGCCAGTTGCCTTGTTGTGGCCCTGCTGGCCGGTTGCGGCTCCCCAACCGCCCCCGACCGGGGCCAGCCGGGGGGGAGCGCCGCTCTGGCTGCCGCCGATTCTTCCACCGCACTCATTCCGACCATGACTCCCGCTACTTCCTTTGGCCAGCTGCCCGATGGCACCGAGGCGCAGCTTTTCACGCTCACCAACGCCCACGGCCTGCGGGCTACCATCACCGATTACGGCGGCACGCTTACCAGCCTGCTCGTGCCCGACAAGAACGGCCGGCTTGGCGACGTGGTGCTGGGTTTCGACAGCTTAAGCGGCTACCTGAGCCCCGAGTACACCAAGTCCGGCCCTTACTTCGGGGCGCTGATTGGCCGCTACGGCAACCGCATTGCCCGGGGCAAATTTACCGTTGGGGGCCGGCAGTACACGCTGGCCACGAACAACGGCGAGAACGCGCTGCACGGCGGGAAAAAAGGCTACGACCGGGTGCGGTGGCAGGCCCGGCCCGGTTCCTCGGCCGCCGGCCAGACGCTGACGCTCACCTACCGGAGCCCGGACGGCGAGGAAGGTTACCCCGGCAACCTCAACATCACGGTGGTGTACACGCTCACCGACGACGACGCGCTGCGGATTGACTACAAGGCCACCACCGACCAGGCCACGCCGGTGAACCTGACCAACCACACGTATTTCAACCTCGGGCTGGGCCAGGCCGAAGATGTGCTGGACCATGAGGTGCTGATTCCGGCCGACCGCTACACGGTGGTCGATGCGGGCCTGATTCCGACCGGCGAGCTGCGCCCGGTGAAGGGCACGCCGTTCGATTTCACCACCCCTCACCGCATCGGCGAGCGGATAGGGCAGGTGCCCGGCGGCTACGACCACAACTGGGTGCTGAACCAGGCCGCCGGGGACCTGCACGCCGCCGCTTCCGTGTACGAGCCCACTTCGGGCCGCACCCTGGACGTTACGACCACCGAGCCGGGGGTGCAGTTCTACACCGGCAACTTCCTCGACGGTACGCTGCTGGGCAAGGGCGGCCTCAAGTACGGCAAGCACGCCGGCTTCTGCCTCGAAACCCAGCACTTCCCCGACTCGCCCAATCAGCCCACGTTTCCGAATACCATCGTGAAGCCGGGCGCGACGCTCAAATCCAGCAGCGTATACAAGTTCGGCGTGCGCAAATAGCGCCGGGCCGGGGCTTGAAGGCTGGTTATATCGCGCCGGGCGCCGCCGCGCCGCCGCGGCCGGGCCGAAAACAGGCGCCGGAAGAGCCTGCCCAGTGAGCGGCGGGACAAAGCTGCGCGCGTGCCGGAATGAGTTGGACGGCTGTGAAGTAGCTTACCGCCGGAAGTTAGATTATCGTTTGTGTAACCCCCTGCTGGCTTTCCGCAAAAGCCCCGGGCGGCGCTGATTTCTCGCTTACCCGCTTACCCGACCCTTTCGCTGCCTCTGATGCGCAACAACCTGACTACGCTGGACCTGGTCGTCTTTTTCATCTACCTGATAGGCGTGTCGGCCTACGGCTACTACATCTACCGCAGCAAGCAGCAGGCCGAGCAAACCACCAAGGACTACTTTCTGGCCGAAGGCTCCCTGACGTGGTGGGCCATCGGCGCCTCCATGATTGCCTCCAACATCTCGGCCGAGCAGTTTATCGGCATGTCGGGCTCGGGCTTCAAGGTGGGCGTGGCCGTGGCGGCCTACGAGTGGGTGGCGGCCATCGTGCTCATCATCGTGGCCGTGTTTTTCATGCCCGTGTTTCTGAAGGAGAAGATTTTCACCATGCCGCAGTTTCTGGAGCAGCGCTACAACTCGACGCTGAGCCTGATAATGAGCATCTTCTGGCTCTTTCTCTACGTGCTGGTCAACCTGACGTCCATCCTGTATCTGGGCGCGCTGGCCCTGAGCAACCTCATTGGCGGCGACTCCTTTCACGTCATCATCGTGCTGCTGGCCTTGTTCTCGCTGCTCATTTCCATTGGCGGCATGAAGGTGGTGGGCTACACCGACGTGATTCAGGTGGTGGTGCTGGTGGTGGGCGGCCTGGTCACGACCTACATCGCCCTGAGCCTGGTCAGCCAGCAGTTTGGCCTCGGCGGCGGGGCCCTCAGCGGCTTTCTAGCCCTGCTGGACCGGGCGCCCGACCATTTCCACATGATTTTTCCCAAGCCCACGGCCAGCACGCCGCAGGTCGAGATTGACAAGTACCTGTCCTTGCCCGGCATCGCCATGTACCTGGCCGGGCAGTGGATAGTGAACCTCAACTACTGGGGCTGCAACCAGTACATCACCCAGCGCGCCCTGGGCGCCGACCTCCACACGGCCCGCACCGGCATCCTGTTCGCCGGCCTGCTTAAGCTGATGATGCCCGTGATTGTGATGCTGCCCGGCATCGCGGCCTACGTGCTGTATAAGAACGGCAGCCTGCAGGCCGAAATGTCCTCGACCGGCGCCTTCAACTCCGACAACGCCTACTCGGCCATCCTGACCTTCCTGCCCAACGGCCTCAAAGGCCTGAGCATGGCGGCCCTGACGGCCGCCATCGTAGCCTCGCTGGCGGGCAAGGTGAACTCGATTTCGACCATTTTCACGCTCGACATCTACAAGCGCTACCTGGCGCCCGACGCGACCGAGCAAAAGCAGGTCTGGGTGGGCCGCCTGACCATTATCGCGGCCATCGTCGTCAGCATCGGCCTGACGTGGCAGGACGCGCTGGGCATCGGCGGCGAGGGCGGCTTTCAGTTCATTCAGAAATACACCGGCTTCATTTCGCCCGGCATCCTGGCCATCTTCCTGCTGGGCATGTTCTGGCGGCGTACCACGGCCACAGCGGCCATTGTGGGCGTGCTGGCCGGCTTTGTGATGTCGGTGTTTTTCAATGAGTACGCGCCCGGGGTGCTGGGCAATGAAACCCTGCTTTACTC